>NZ_JAYKGW010000163.1:0-6690 GCF_035285525.1 Okeania sp.
GTGGTTACTTACGACTTAAATCCAGACTATGAAATGGATTTGGTAATTCGTAAGTCGGCACCATTATGTGTTATTCCATCACTATAGTACATCTGATTCTTACGGTGCGTTATATTTCATTAACCCACCCTACTATGACAGAATTTTCAGGTGTATCAGTTTAGTAGTTTAAGCGATCGCTATTCCCAACCTTACTATTGTGCAATAGTTTCTATAAATTTTCAATAGATGCTAAATTTAGAGGCGCAAATGAAATTTGTGGTATTTCTGGATGTAATTTGGTTACTGCTAGAGAATTAATGAATAATTTACCAGGAATATTACCGAAAAGACTTTATAAACATCAATATCAAAGGTTAGTTATAAGTTTGAAAAAAGCTGTGGCTAAAGCAATATTGATAATTAATAATGAAAGGGGAACTTAAAGTTTAATTTGCTGTCTAACTTGATAATTTTCTAGTCCCAAGCCGATCAAAAAAATAATAACTTTTAGGAATGAATAATTAATGATGAAAGAGTAACTTAAAGTTTAATTTGCTGTCTAACTTGATAATGTTCTAGTCGCAAGCCGATCAAAAAAATAATAACTTTTAGGAAAGTGGTTAGCAAAACTTGTACTGAACTATCTATATTGATAATTTTCAGGGTTTGGATACCAAATTATTACAAATAGTGTAGGATTTGATATTTTCTTGATATCATATCTATAATTTTCATAAAGTAAAAAAAAGGAATAATTCAAAATGTCTCGTATTTCTCGTCGTCACTTTTTCCAATTTGCCAGTTCAACTCTAGCTACCCTTGGTATCAGTCAATTAAAATTCTTATCTCAAGCTGAAAATTATGGCAAAGTATTAGCTCAAAGTACCTCCCGTAAACTAGCTTTATTAGTAGGAATTAATGAATATGAAAATCAGCCATTAAGAGGTTGTGTAAATGATATTGCCATGCAATATTATCTACTAAACCATCGTTTTGGTTTTAATCCCAAAGATATAGTTATTCTGACCAATAAAAAAGCAACTCGCCAAGGAATTTTAGAAGCATTTGAAGAACATTTAGTTAAACAAGCAAAACCTGGAGATGTGGTAGTTTTTAACTATTCTGGACATGGTTCTTACGTTATAGATTCCGATCCTATTATCAAGGCTTTTATAGATCCTAAAGGTTTAAGTGGTACGTTAGTTCCAGTTGATAGTTCTTTTCCTAATCCTGAAACTGGTGGTGTGGTTGATGATATTATGGGGCATACTTTATTTATACTCACATCAGCTTTAAAAACAGAAAACTTTACTGGAATACTTGATAGTTGTTTCGCTGGAATGACAACTAAAGAAGAGTATACTGTTCGTTCTCGTCCGAGTGGAGAGAAAATAAAAATTACTCCTCAAGAAAAAGTTTATCAAGAAAAGTGGTTATCTCGGTTAGATATCTCTAAGGATGAGTTTGTCAAAGGTTATCAAAGTGGTATTGCCAAAGGAGTATTTTTTGCTGCTTGTCAACCTCTTCAACTTTCTAAAGAGGTAAAAATTCTTGATTTTTATTCGGGAATTTTTAGTTATTTATTTACACAATATTTATGGCAAGAAACAGGTACGCCAGAAACAGTTATAAAATACCTTAATAAACAAATTCCACCTCGTTTTCGACAAGATCCACTTTATGAATTTAAGGCAGGTACTAAATTAGATAGTCAAACTATATTTTTAACTGAAAATTCTAATCCTGTTGCTGATGCAGTAGTTACGGAAGTTAAAGGGGATAAAGCTAAAATTTGGTTGGGAGGATTAAATGTGAAACAAATAGATGGATTAACAACTGGTGCGATATTTAATGTTATTTATCCCCCAGAAAAAACTACTGCTAAGTTAACATTTGAATCACGTCAAGGTTTGGCGGCAAGAGCGACAATTAAAGGAAATATTGAGCCAGGATTTTTGTTAAGAATCTAAGTGTTTTATATCCCCCCAGCCCCCCTTTGAAAGGGGGGAGCTAAGAAAAATTCCCCCTTTCAAAGGCAGGGACTATTTATTGTCGCTAGAGACAAGGAAGACAAGGAAGAGGGGGGAGAGGGAAGAGAGGGAAGACAAGGAAGACAAGGAAGAGGGGGAAGAGGGGAGTGTGGAATTGAAAAAATATAGGGTTGTAAATATTCTCTGACGACAAAGAATTAGCCCTGCCTTTGAAAGGGAGAGCTAAGAAAAATTCCTCCTTGGGGGGGAGCCAAGTAAAAGTCCCCCTTTCAAAGGGGGGAGCCAAGTAAAAGTCCCCCTTTCAAAGGGGGATTTAGGGGGATTATAAATTTACTTTAGAAAAAGTCGAAATTGTGCAATTAATACCCTAAATACTTATAAATAAATCGTCAAACAAGTAATTAGTAAATATGTAAAATTACCTCCTTTTCATGGAAATATTAGATTGGATACTGTTTTTGATGAACAGAGCGATCGCAGACTAAAGTGCTATACTGATAATTGATAACTAATAACTGAAATATATGAATACTATTGAAATTATTCAAGAATCAAATCCTAATCAACCTGAAAATTATCGGGCAATTTGTGGAGAAAAACAAGCTTTAGGAATTTCTCCTGGGCAGGCATTAGATGAGTTAGAACAACAACTAACAAATATAGAAACAAATACTTTAATTATTATCCGGAGATTTGTTCCAGACAAATTTTTTCCTCAGCCACAACATGACAAGCTTCAACAGTTAATGAATAGGTTTCACGAAAGTCAGGATAATCAACAATTATTATCTAGCAAAGAACAACAAGAATTAGATAAATTAGCCACAGCAGAATTAGCAGCAGCAGAGGAACGAGCAAGAGAGATATTGGCAAATTTTAAAAATAAAGAAACCTAATTTTTGCGAAAGGATGAAGTACAATGGATATATAGAAAAATTTTAAAAATTATGGAAACTAATTTTAATGAATCCTAATTATCCATTTGTTGCTAAAAGAGCTAAAAATCAGTGTGAATATTGTTATGCGCCAGAGGTAATTTTTAATTTAGCTTTTGAAGTTTAGCATATTATTCCTATTGCCAAAGGGGGATTAAATGAGTTAGAAAATTTAGCATTAGCTTGTCGAATTTGTAATCTGAGAAAGTCAAGTTTTATTGATGGAATTGATGAAGTTACTCAAGAGCAAGTTCGCTTATTTAATCCACGCATTGATATTTGGCAGGAACATTTTCTTTTTGATAGAGATACTTGTGAAATAATGGGAAAAACTCCCATTGGCCGTGTTATGGTGGAACGCCTCCGCATGAATACTCAAGAACAACTTACTGCTCGATCGCTCTGGGTTGCTTTAGGCATTTTTGGGAATAACTAAAGCAGTACATTCTTTTTCTTTATTTAGGGCAAGATAGACAATAATTTCTTATATCAAATTTAGGATTACTATAGTATAATTATCAAGTTTTTATGAAAAAAATTATGACAAAACTAATCAAGACTTCTCGGCTGCAAAAAAATAGGATATTTTCGACAAATTCTATTTCTACTCAAGAATTAGATCAAGGAGCAATTGAAATAAAAAAAACGTGTAGAAAGCTGTTTTCAAATCTCTGAAAAAATTCGACCGCAACTGATTGAAAATTATTACAATTGGTTTATTGCTATTGAACCAGAAAGTGGTGATTGTTTACTTGATAATGACTTGAAAAGTTTGACAACAAAAATAACGTCATATAGTCCTACCAGTCAGTTAGTAATTTATCGTATTCATGAAACTGGAGCTTGTGGGAAAATCTAAATTATTTCTGGGATACTTGGAGAGGAAGGAGAACTAATATTTGAGATTTAATTAATTGCTAAAAATGGTAAATTTATTCCTATTGATCCTATTTTAGACACAGGATTTACTACAGGTTATTTAGCAATTATGACTCAAGATATAGAATCTTTAGGGTGGAAGAAAGTTCGTTAAAATATAATGTTAAGTACAGCTCAAGGAATGGCATATTTTGAGATTTATGACGGTAGGATGATAATGGATCGACAATAATTTACAATTCCAGTTCATGTAAAGGATAATTTACCAGAAATATTGATAGGTGCTTTTTGGTTAGATGCAGTACGAATAGTTATAGATAAAGGAAAAGGGATGTTAACTATGGAAATTAAATAATTAGGTGATTTGAGCAGCAAGGGAACGAACTAGGGAAATATTGGCAAATTTGAAATAAAAGCGCTATTTTGATAACTAATAAATAATAACTGAAATATATGAATACTATTGAAATTATTCAAGAATCCAATCCTAATCAACCTGAAAATTATCGGGCAATTTGTGGGGAAAAACAAGCTCTAGGAATTTCTCCTGGTAAAGCATTGGATCAGCTATAACAACAACTAACAAATTTAGAAACAAATACCTTAATTATTATCCGGATATTTGTGCCAGACATATTTTTTCCTCAGCCACAACATGAGAAACTTCAACAGTTAATGAATAAGTTTCACGAAAGTCAAAATAATTAACAACTATCTAGGGAAGAACAAGAAAAATTAGAGGCATTAGCAGGAGCAGAATTAATACCAGCAACGGAACGAGGTAGAGAGATATTGGCAAATTTTAAAAATAATGATAGTATTTTGAAATTATTCAAGAATTAACTCCTAATCAATCTACAAATTATCCCGCAATTTCTCGATAAAAACAACCTTATAGAAATTTATTTAAGATGCCTATAATACCAAAATATTAGGGACAGGCAAGATGCCTGTGTTACAATATGAAATGTTGCTGAGTATTATAAATTTGATGAGTATGAAAAGATTCAATTTGCCAACTTCAGCAGGGATAATATCCCTCTTCCTTTCTTTGTTAAGTGGGGTTACTGTTACTTGGATTGTCCCAACCGCAAAACCTGCTAATGCTATTGAGGTTTTAGCACAGACTTCCGTCCAGCAAAAAACTCAAGCAGACCAACTCCTGAAACAAGGAATTGAGAATTTGAAAAATAGACAGTTGAAAACAGCGGTTCAATATTGGCAGCAAGCACTCAAAATTTATCAAAAAATTGGCGATCATGAGGGTGAAGCTGAATCTCTGAGTTTATTGGGGTTTGCTTACAGAACTGTTGGAGAAAATGAGAAGGCGGTGGAATTTTTGCAGCAGTCTTTAGTTATTTCTCAGGAAATTGGTAATCGTCGAATAGAAGTTAATTCTCTCAACCTTTTGGGTGATATTTATTATGATTTCAACCAATATCAACAGGTAATTAGAACTCATCAGCAGGTTTTAGCTATAGCAAGAAAAACTGGCGATCGCTCTCTGGCAACTAATTCTCTGAACAGGTTGGGTGTTGCTCACAAAAATCTAGGGGAGTATCAGAAAGCTATAGAATTTTATCAGCAGTCTATAGTTATTGCAGCAGAAATAGGTGATGGGAAGAGTGTCGCTGGTACTTTGACTAATCTTGGTAATGCTTATGATCTTTTAGGAGAATATGAGAAGGCAATAGAAGCACATCAGCAGTCTATAGTAATTTTTCGTAAGATAGGCGATCGCCAGGGAGAGGCGAAATCTTTGGGTAACTTGGGTGATACTTATCTGAGTGTAGGGGAGTCAGGAAAGGCGATAGCATCTATGGAACAATCTGTAGTAGTTTTTCGTGAAATAGGCGATCCCCAGGGAACTGCTAAATCTCTGAGTATATTGGGTGATGCTTATATGACTTTACGAAGATATCAGAAAGGAATAGAAGCACATCAGCAGTCTGTAGCTATTGCTAAAAAAATAGAAGATTCCCAGAGAATAGCTACATCTCTCAACATTATAGGGATTGCTTACTATAGTTTGGGAGAATATCAGAAAGCAATAGATTTTAGTCAAGATTCTCTGGCAATAGCAAAAGAAATTCGTAGTCGTAAGTTAGAAGCTAGTTCTCTAAATAATCTCGCTCTTGTTTATCACATTTTAGGAGAAAATGAAAAGGCAATAGATTTTCATCAAGAGTCTCTCGCTATCCGTCAAGAAATTCGCGATCGCGATGGTGAAGCTGGTTCTCTGGGTAATTTAGGTCTAATGTATAACAGTTTAGGAGAGTATGAGAAAGCGATAAATTTTCATCAAAAGTCTCTGGCAATCCATCAAGAAACTAAAAACCGTCAGGGACAAGCGAGGACTCTCCATAACTTGGGTCTTACTTATCAAAGTTTAGGAGATAACACAAAAGCAATAGACTCTTATCAGCAGTCTTTGGCGATTAAACGAGAAATTGGGGATATTTCGGGGGCGGTAGCATCATTGGGAAATCTGGGTAGTGCTTACAGTAGCTTAGGAGAGTATGAAAAAGCGGTAGATTTCTATCAGCAGTCTTTAGGTATTGCACAGGATATTGGCGATCGCGGGTGGCAAGCGAGAACACTTTCTAATCTAGCATCAGTCAAACGCATTCAAGGTAAGTTGAATGAAGCATTAACAGATATTGAATCAGCTATCAATATTCTAGAACAAATTCGGAGTAGTATTATCACTCAAGACCTCCGGACATCATACTTTGCCACAGTTCAAGATTACTATCAACTTCATATAGAGATATTAATGGAACTGCACAAACAAAACCCCAATAAAGGCTATGATGCTAAAGCATTAAACGTCAGCGAACGCAGTCGTGCCAGAAGTTTATTAGACATCCTAGCAGAATCAGGAGCTGATATCAAAACTGGAG
>NZ_JAYKGW010000164.1:0-19463 GCF_035285525.1 Okeania sp.
GACTCTAAGATTTACATAAACCCGCCCCGTTTTCTAATAACACAGTGAAAATGGTGCAATATGTAGGGGCGGGTTTGATCAGAAATTTTCATGCTGACTCTAAGATTTACATAAACCCGCCCCGAAGAAACCGGGTTTCTTCAAGAAACCCCGGTTTCTATATCCGAGAGCTGTAGGTTGGGTTAAGCGTATCTCGCAACCCAACAAAAGTTTGTAGAGGAATAGGTTTTTTTAGTTAAGAGAATAAATTTTGGTTGAAAAAACATCGGAATATTAATAGCAGGATGTCTGAACTTTCATAGGTCATCATGTATATGTTGGGTTTCTTTACCTGAACCCAACCTACAAATACTAATTAGTAACTTCTAGCAACTTGAGAATTTTTTCTACATCATCAAATTCCCCAACAATTTTACGGATAGGTAGAGGCCATACTCTAATCAAAGTAGGAGTAGCAGTAATTAAATCTATTTCAGCTTGTTCCGGATGTTGAAAGACATCTATTACTTTTAAAGTATAAGGAAGAGAAAGAGATTGTTCTAATATTTGATGGAGACTTTTCAAAGTCTCTTCAACAGTCACACTTTTGCCTGATATAAATAAGCGGAGAACATAGCCTTCCATTTTTGATTGTGAATCAGTTGAGGTTTCCTTGGGAATAGAATCAAGATTAGATTTTTGTTCATCAAGATAGACAACAAGATCGTGATTTTCCCAGAGTTGAGGAAACTGTTCGTAATAAGTAGCAATTACCATTGGATTACAAAATTCTTCCGACCACGGAGCTAGTTGCCAAATTATCTCACCAGTATGAAAAATAGCATTAAGCAATGCCTGGTATCTCAAAACTGGGGGATAAGCTTCGGCAAAAAGTTGAACTTGCTGACTATGAGGGTCTAGCCATTTATCAATAGTTGCAGTGTATCCAGGTATTAGGAAATGGGGTGGCTCAGATAACCCCAATATTTCTTGTAGCTCTATACATAAGTGTAGATGCCACCGATTTTTTTTAGTTGGGTCTATGCAATATATTAAATCTCCCCCAGGTGTAAACAAGGCAATACCCTTGAATAACTGGGGTAATTTTGGGGTAGTTAGCTTCAAGAAAATAAATTTAAGATCGACTGCACACTTTTGAATATGAATACTAAAGTTAGTCTTGTTAAAATATTTCAGGACTTAGGCAAAGGGACTATATAATATAGAGTTGAAAAACTATGGCGCCATAGTTTCAAGCACTATATCTAGGGTAGTTGCCTAATTCCTGTATTTGCTGAACTAAGCTCAGTCCAACTTTTCCTGATTATTCAATTTCTATTCTCAATTTAGTCGATCGAGAAAACTTAAAATCAAAAACTTAATAATATTTTTAAATTCGGCCTCGTAGCATTTGAGCCATTTCGTTCGGGTAAGGAGACTGATCGACTGCTACTTCTTCAGTAATCCTACCTTCTTGATAAAGTTCATACAAAGACCTGTTCATAGTAGTCATCCCTTCATAAGTATCTTTAAGCATAATTTGGTTAATGTCTTCATACTGGTCTTTCAGAATATATTCCTTAATTACATCTGTATTAATCAAAATGTCATGGAAAGCTGCTCTCTTACCATCAGTAGTTTTACACAACAACTGAGCAATAATTGCTACTAGAATTTCCGAAAGAGCCAATTTAATTGCTGGTTGTTCTTCAGCAGAAAACATATCCAGAATACGAGTAATGGTCTTAACAGCACTATTTGTGTGGAGAGTTCCCATTACCAAGTGTCCTGTAGATGCAGCTTTAATCGCAATACCCACTGTTTCCTTATCTCGAATTTCCCCTACTAACATTAGGTCAGGGTCTTGACGCAGAGCGCCTTTAAGAGCGTTGAAGAATTTTAGAGTATGTCTACCTACCTCCCGGTGCTTAATCAAACATTTTCGGCTTTCATGGACAAATTCTACAGGGTCTTCAATTGTGATGATGTGATAAGGATATGTATCATTCATATAGTCAATCATCGCTGCCATAGTAGTAGATTTACCAGAACCTGTTGGCCCTGTAACTAAAAGTAATCCTTTATGGTAGCCACAAACTTTCCTAAATACTTCTGGCAACCTAAGTTGATCCATCTTCAGAATTTTTGCACCAATCAGTCGTAAGACCATAGCTGGACCTGCCAGAGAATCAAACAAACTAATCCTAATTCGGACAAAACCTAGATCTGCCGCACCGTCAAAGTCTAGATTTTCTTGAAATGTCCGAATTTCCTCATCCTTCATAATTTCCCGTAGCCAACTCATAAAAGTGCCTAAGTCAGTCTCTGGGTAATCAATGGGTATAAGGTCACCACGTTTACGGAATCTTGGTATTTCATTTACACCTAAGTGAATATCTGAAATTCCTTCTTCTTCTGCTCGTCGGACAATTTCTGTCAATGGGACTTGTCCAGGGGCAAGTTGTGGACCGACAGAACTTATTGGTTGGGTTGCTGCAGTTTCGTCAGCAGGAATTATTGGTTGAGGTTCTGGAGCTGAGGGTGCTGGAGAATTAGAAGGTTTTGGAGCTGAGGGTGCTGGTGTTTTTTTTATTCCTGGTGGTGCAGGGGGACGAGGTGGTAAACCACGGTTTCCTGGCCGTGGTGGTGCAGGGGGACGAGGAGGTGGTGGTGTTTGTGTCATAGTTACCTGGTTTGATTCTATTTTATGAACTAAAGTTATTCGGGAGATAATTTACTCCCATTACGCTCCAAGATTACTGAAAGATTGTAGGTTGGGTTGAGGTACGAAACCCAACACAGATATTGGGTTTGACTTCGTACCACTAAGGGTCAACAAGCTAGAACCCAACCTACCTTATAGAAAAATCTTCCACCGGGAAAGGAGTATTCTATTTATAATACCAAATCTAATTATTATATCAAATCTGGTAGTATCACTGTTATTTCAGTTATCAGTTAACAGTAAAAAGAGGGTGGAAAGTCTGAGGAGTGTGGGGAGATTTGGTAATAGTTGAAAATAGAACATTTTTTTCTACCAAATTAAGCAGATTTGATATTAAAGCGGATGCCACTTTATAATTAAGATTTTCCAGTGCGGGCCGAAAAGCCCGCGTGGGTGTATCTCACCAATATGGAATCCGCTGTAATATCATTAGGACTTACGAATGCGCAACGCATTTCTGTCCGATATGAGCGGCAGCGAAGCAATCTCAAACCTTGACATTGCGTTCCTCATGCGTAAGTCTTGATCGTAAAGGTTATATTCACAGGAATTACGCAAACTCTTAGAAAATAGACTACCTGTAGAGGGCGTTTCATGTCGCGAACCGAAAATGCCATTCGCCCCTAATAGATATGTCGGTTCTGCGTAATATGTTACCTATTCCCAGTTAAGTGTTCCCTATTCCCTACTGCGTAGCGCTATAGCTGCTGACTTTTTTGTTGCACTAATATTGCAGCATCAATTGCCGACAGCCCAGAAACATTAACTTGATAAATAGTACCACTTCTTTTTTCTAAATCATAACTATAGGTTTTATCATAATAGTGCAGTATTAAATCTGAAGCTGCTGCCAAATTTCCCTCCCTCAGAAAATTAATCGTTGCTTTCGCTCGCACACCTCCCAAGCGTTTGTGAATACGTTTGGTAGCAGCAATCAAATCATTAATATCTGCTTCTCCATATATTTCTACCAACAATTTTACTCTTTCCTGACGAGTGCGACTTATTTCTATAATTTTTGCTTTTTCCATTTGCTCAAAAATCTCCTGGGGAATACGACACAACCCAATGCGCTTACTCTCAGCTTCTACCCACAAAGGTTGACTGCGGTTAAACTTTGCCCATTCCATTCCCAAAATATTCCCAAATTGCTCATTCGTAGGTTGAGGCAACAGACCTAAAGCACCAAAACTGCTACCTCTATGGTTGGCAATAGCTTCCAAGTCTAACACTTGTTCTCCCATATTTTTTAAAGCACGCAATATTTCTGTTTTGCCGCTACCAGTCATTCCACCCAAAATAATTATTTTTTGGGGAACTGAAAATAGAGAACTTGCCCAACGGCGAAACCCTTTGTAACCGCCGATGAGTAGAGTAACATTAAATCCACCCGTTTCCAGTAACCAACCCACAGAAGCACTCCGCATTCCACCGCGCCAACAGTGAATTTTTACTTCACGATCGGTCGCTAAAATTTTGGCATCGGCAACAAAATTTGCTAATTTCGGACCAGCGATCGCTAACCCTAGTTCGATAGCTTTGTCTTTACCTTTTTGTTTATAACAAGTTCCAACTAGGGCACGTTCTTCGTTATTAAATACAGGGAAATTAACAGCACCAGGAATATGACCTTGAACATATTCGGCGGGACTGCGAACATCGAGAATAATTCCTGGTGTTTGGAAAAATGCGTCAGGGTTGAGAGATGTGGGCATATTTTTGATAATTAATAATTAATTTATCGTAGGGGCGAATGCCATTCACCCTGTAAGGGTTAATAAATAATTGATAATTCGTAGGGGCGGGTTTCACCAGAAATTTTCATACTTATTCTCAGATTTAACTAAACCCGCCCTCTTTTCTACAACGTCAAAATGTGGAGGGGCGGGTTTTTTTCAGTTTATGAACTTTTCTTAATTTCCTGGGGAAACCCGCCCTCTTTTCTACAATGTCAAAATGTGGTATGGGCGTAAATCTGTGGGGGCGGGTTTTTTTTAGTTTATGAACCTTTCTTAATTTCCTGGAGAAACCCGCCCCTACTTTATCAAAATGTGGTATGGGCGTAAATCTGTGGGGGTGGGTTTTTTTTAGTTTATGAACCTTTCTTAATTTCCTGGGGAAACCCGCCCTCTTTTCTAGAATGTCAAAATGTGGTATGGGCGCAAATCTGTGGGGGCGGGTTTTTTTTAGTTTATGAACCTTTCTTAATTTCCTGGAGAAACCCGCCCCTACTTTATCAAAATGTGGTACAGGCGTAAATCTGTGGGGGCGGGTTTTTTTTAATTTATGAACCTTTCTTAATTTCCTGGAGAAACCCGCCCCTACTTTATCAAAATGTGGTACGGGCGTAAATCTGTGGGGGCGGGTTTTTTTTAATTTATGAACCTTTCTTAATTTCCTGGGGAAACCCGCCCCTACTTTATCAAAATGTGGTATGGGCGTAAATCTGTGGAGGGCGGGTTTTTTTTAATTTATGAACCTTTCTTAATTTCCTGGAGAAACCCGCCCCTACTTTATCAAAATGTGGTATGGGCAAGTATATTACTCCTGTAGACTAGCTGAGTTCCTTCTTTCTCACCGTCACCATCTCCTAAAAGAACTTCGGTTACTGTATTAGCTGCACCTTTGAGAAAATCATTATCGCTAATACTACTCACTACTTTATTCACATCTAAGGTGACATTATCTAAATAGGTAATTCCCAAATCCCTGTTCTGATGCGGTGATATTAACCTTACCTACTTGATTCAGTTCCTTTTGGATACTATTTGGTAACTCTACTTTCAAATTCTCACCCAATAATTCTACAGCTTTTGTTGGTGAAAATTCTCCAATGGAGACTTCATAAATTTTCTCACCTGCATCATCTGTTGTCACTCGTAAACCAGGATTGGTAACACTAGACTCTGACTCTGACAAGAAATTTTCACCCAATCCTAATGTCGCCACCACCCTATTAATCGTGCTGGAAATATTGAGTTCCCCTTGATAAGTTACAGCAAATCCATCATCATTTAATTCAATATTTAAGTCCTCTAAACCACCCAAAGCTTTTAACAAGTCTTGAGCAAATTCTGGTAATTTTTCTGTTTCAGCAATAGTCTTGAACACATTTGTCAGTTTCGCTTCATCAAGTTCTGGCAAATCGAACTTAAATCCACTCAACTTAGGAATCTGATTCAGCTCATCAACTTCACTCACATCGAAACTGATGTCAAACTTGGCTCCATTAAAACTGCCAGCTAAACTTAAAGTTTTGTTATTATCTTTATTGGTATATTCTACTTCCGGTTGAGCTAAAAATAGCTGAGTTCCTGCTTTCTCTCCGTCACCATCTCCTAATAATGAATCAGTAATAGTATTAGCTGCATCTTTGAGGAAACCATCGCTCTCAACCAGGTTGTTAACGTCTAAGGTGATATTATCTAAATAAGTCAGACCCAAACCTTGTTTCGATACGGATAAACTAACATTACCTACTTTATCAAGTTCGTTTTGGATAACATCCGGTAATTTAAGTCCTACTTCACCAGTCAGGAAGTTGACTGCTTCAGTTGAAGAAAATTCCCCGATAGTCACTTCGTAAAGACCTCGATCATTTTCCTGTTTTTTAATCCGCAACCCAGGATTTTTAACCGTTAACTTCTCTAAGTCAATTGTTAATCCTGCTTCTGTGGCAACTGTTTCAACAATATTACTAATGTCTATCGTCTCTAGATAGGTAATCTTGATTTCATCTTTCTTTAGTTCAACTTTGAACTTTTTAGCTTCATTAATTATGGGGTTCAGTAAATCTTTGGCGAATTGAAAGCCGGCATCTATTGTGGGAAGTAAATCGTTGATAAAATCTGTCGGCAGCGAAGAAACTTCAATAGTGGGGATGCCGTTGACAAAAGCAATATCCAAACTGGGCATTTCCAAGTTGAAGTCTGGCAACCCTGGTAAGTCTACCCCAAACCCCGTGATAAAATCACCAAACTTTAAATTTAAGCCCTCTATCTTGAAAATCTCAGTACCAATACTTAATGATAGGTTGGGTAAATTTGGCAGCTCGAAAAGAAAATCCAAACTCGGTAGAAAAAGGCCAAAACCATCAAATAAAGATTTAAGATTAGCAGTGGGTAGATTCACCAGGGTGAAGTTAAAGTCAGGGATACCATCCAGGAATGATAACTCAAAGTCCAATCCTTTCAAGTTCAAGCTTGACCAATCAAAACTTGCTAGTTTCGGCAGTTCTATTCCTGGAATGTTGACAGAGAAAGCACTGAGAAGATTTGACAAATCTACTCCATCAAAATCAGGCAAACTAAAGCTCAAATTTATGGGAGTTCGATAATGTATAGTTACCTGCTCTCCATTAATCGTACTCTGAATCTTAATTTCAGTTTCTGTATCGTGATAAAGCTCTAAACTACTATCTTGGAGAGTGATTTTAGTTTCATCACCCAAACGCTTTTCAACATTCTCAATAGCCTTTTGCACAAAAGCAGTCTGACTGTTGCTATCTACTGCATCGCCAATATCAATAACATCGTTAATATTAAGCTCAACAGGTTGGGCATAATTAACTTTGACACCTTTATCGGACAGGACTAAATCCACATTTCCCGTACTACTTAGTCCTTTGAATAAATCCGCATTCTTACTGAGTTGCCCCAACCCATTCATTATTTCTCCCACTGGAACTTGAGAAACTGAAAATTCATAACCTGTGGGATTTTCCAGGGTTCCTTGGACGACTAAAGTAGGATTGGTAGCAGTAATCTTTTGAGTAATAGGACTTAATTTAAGTTTTGCCAAAATTTCGTTGATGTTGGCAGTAATATCCAAAGTTCCATTGTAGGATGCAGCGATTTGATTATCAGTTTCTGTAATTGAAACATTGGGAACAGGGTTATTCTTATCTATCCATTTTTGAGCGAATGAGGGAAGTCCAGATATTATAGACTCACCAGTATCCAATACCGAACCATAATTTACTAAACATTCTGATGTAAAAGCCGGAACAAATTCTCCTTCACCCAAACTGATTTCTAATTCCCAGTTCCCACCCAAAGCAGCATTACCGGTTAAGTTGGCCGAAGCAGCAATATTAGCTTTGGTCAAACCTCGTACTTTGGCCAGAAATTCTGCCCCTGTATTTCCCGCAGCGACTTCACAACCATAGATAAATAAATTTGGGGAGGGCACTTCGATAAACCACTATTGTAGGTCTTCAGTATATTTATCTAAAGTTTCCAGACTCAGTTGAGTATTTCCTAAGTGCAAACACCCAGAGGAACCGTGGGACAAAATGTGTAGGGTTTCAATCCCTCGATAGTTCCGTAAAATCTGAGTAATTTGTTGGACGCCATCCCGATCTGGATGCAAAACAATCCCATGAATACCAAGTTTAATGCCCTGAAGTAAATGTTGATAGTCGTCAACCTCCGCATTTATGACTACGAGTTCGCGAACGTTAGCGATGGCCTCAGTAGAACTACTAACTTCTGTTGGAGAGTATTGGCAGAAGGAAGTATGGTTCATTGAAATTAGAGAGCTTGTGAGAGGAGCTTGGAGCATAGAATTAGTAGGGATAGGTTATAGATATTTGGATTCTAAATTTAACATCATAATCATGGACAGAAGATAATAGATGCAGATGTCTGAGAACTTCCTGATATTTTTTATGAAGTTACAGACTTGTTAGATTTACAATCTAAACTACTCTTATAGTTTATGTCAATACTTTTAATTGAACGTGATAAAATTTTTTTTACATAGAACCATCATATAGCAATGTGCGCACTTAATATTTACAAGTTGCAGGAGCTGTCTAATAGATAAAAGCCTTATATGATCGGCGGTTCATTCTTTCTGTTCCCACCTTCTGTGTTCCCTGTTCCCTAATGCCTAGTCCCTGCTCTTTGAAAAATGTTAAGAAAAAAATGTTAAGAAAGATGTGGGTAAAGCATAGCTCTTCGCGACGGGTTTATGTATAGCAACCGCCTTGGCGGTTAGGACACATTAAAAGCCTAAAACCCAGACATAGCAAGACTTTTCCTTCAGCATAGCTGCCCTCTCTCTGCCTTCTGCTATAAACCTTATGAGTAAGCATGAAAATTTTTGCTCAAACCCACCCCTACCCCATGCACCATTTAAGGTATGTCAGTCCAGTAGGGTGGGTTAACGGAACGAAGTGAAGTGTAACGCACCATTTTTAATGTTGCTGGTGCATTACGCTATTGTTTTTTATGTCGGCGACAACCGAAAACGAAACCCTACTATTGCGCAATAGTTTAATGACAGCCAAGATGGCTGTGTTACACTTTTCTATAGCATTTTGCCCACATATTGTTTATTATGAAAAATTCAGTTGAACCAGAAAAATTTAATCCGTGGAGTTATAAACCTTGGTGGTGTCAACCTTGGTCAATACTTTTGACCGGAATTACGATTATTAGTGGTAGTTGGTTGATTTTGAGAATGGTTTGGTTAACCGTTGTTGTTTCTATTCCTATCTTGACTTGGATGGGATTTTTCCTAATAATTTGGCCGAAGTTAATGGCAGAATTAAAAATGTCAAATAAAGTTTGATTCTAAGTAGCGATCGCTCTTAATAATAGAAACCGGGTTTGTATTAAATTCTCAACCACCTAATGTCTAGCTCCCATCAACCCGGTTTCTAATTTAGAAATGTTTAAAACAACAAATCAATCTGTTTACTGAAATAACAATTTATTGCTACATTTATTCTGATTTAATTGTATCAATTTCCAAGTTAACTTTTTCGTATAAAACTTCAATAGCAAAAGTAAATTCAATACTTTCTAATGTAATAGACTCTCCTTCTGTATAGGCACAATAACGCCAAATTTTTCCCTCCCCACGTTGATAAATTTCTACAGAAATTGATTTTGAATCTACCAAAACATATTCTTGCAAACTAGAAAATTGACGATAATATTTAAACTTATCGCCGCGATCGTATTTTTCTGTACTGGGAGAGAAAACTTCAATTATTACTTTAGGATGTTCGATAAACTTACGGGATTTTAAATCCTCAGCATTACAACTAATAACTAAAGCTGGATAGAAATAACGACTATTTTTAGTATCTTCAACTTTAGCATCAGACATATTAACTCGACATCCTCTTTGGCGGAGATGAGATTTTAGAGCCATACAAAAGTTAATAGCAATATCATTATGAGGAAGATTCGAGCCAGTCATAGCTATAATTTCACCATCTATATATTCATGGCGAAATTCCTGTTTAGCTTCCCATTCTAGATATTCTTCAGGACTAATTTTTTGATGGTTTTGGGGTTGAGCAATCATAAGTTTTTTCTTCTCCAACATAAGGTGTTATTAAGAAAGACAAATATTCAACAAACTATTGTAAAATGATTCTTTTTATGTATATTATATTGTATGTTATGTATAGTATCAAAACTTATGCAACATAAGGTGTTTCTGTCATTGCTCGCGAGGTGCGTTTGCGAAGCAGTCCGTCAGGATAGCAATCTCAAACCCCCTATTTTTCCTACCTCATGGCTTTAGTCCTAAAAATCTTCTTTTAAATAAACCATAAAAAAATTATGTCTGCATCCTTACCCCAAGGTTTTCCTCAACCTACTCAAGTAAACGTTATCGAAATCAAACAATATCCCCAATACCGCGCTGTCACCTACACCCATACAGGTGATTCCCGGATGGCAACCAGAGTCGCTTTCGATCCACTATATCAACATATCAGCACTAATCAAATTGCGATGACAACACCTGTGGAAGCTCGTTATGTCAAAGAAGGGGAACAAACAGAGGTATCTTTTCTCTATTCTACTCCAGATATGACTCCCCAAACAATTGATTCTCAGGTGATAGTGAGAGATACTTTGCCAATGACAGTTGTGAGTATTGGAGTCCAGGGTGGTTATAGTTGGGAGAGCTACCAACAAAATTTGCAAAAATTGAAACATTGGTTGGCGCAACACCCAGAATATGAAGTTGTGAGTCCACCGAGACGGTTGTTGTATAATTCGCCAATGACACCGGAAGATTTGAAACGGAGTGAAGTGCAAATTCCTATAGAGAGGATTTATTAGGACTTACGCAGAACAACGTGTTTCTGTTATTGCTCGCGAGGTGCGTTTGCGAAGCAGTCCGTCAGGATAGCAATCTCAAACGTCGAGATTGTGTTCCTCGTGCGTAAGTCCTGTTTATTAAAGAAGACAAGGGAGACAAGGGAGACAAGGAAGAAAATCTATTGCACAGTTTTAGCTGCAACAATGCACTACCGGATTGTTTTTGAATGAATTAATTATCCATTATTCATTATTCATCTATGCTATTATAAATAATGAAAACATGATTGGAGGGGGCTAAAAATGATTACAGAAACATCTCCCAAAACTGAGTTACTAACCGAAGTTGCTCCTGAGTGGGAACCACCGATGCCACCTACAGACTTAATCTTTGATGATGGAGAACTCTTGGAAAGCAAACGTCACCGTATGGCCATGAATGTTTTGATTGATTCCTTGTATCAACATTGGTCAGGTCGCTGCGACTTTTTTGCTGGTGGCAATATGTTTATTTATTACAGTAGCACTCAAGCCAGAAATCGCGATGACAAAGGTCCTGATTTCTTTGTGGTTTTGGATGTTGATGGCAAGACAGATCGTCAAGGATGGGTAGTTTGGGAAGAGGAAGGTCGTTATCCTGATATGATAGTTGAACTCACATCTCCTTCGACTGCTAGTGTAGATATTGGCAAAAAAAAGGATATTTACGAGCAAACATTCCGCACTCCATATTATTTCATCTTTAATCCATTTGATGGGAAGTCATTAGAGGGATGGTCTCTGGAAAACAATCGATATCAGAAGTTACAGCCGGACGATCGAGGATGGTTGTGGTGCAAGAAGTTGGAGTTATGGTTGGGTACTTGGGAAGGAACTATTCAGCAAGAGTCGGCAGTTTGGTTACGATTTTATGATGAACAAGGAAATTTGGTATTATTGCCAGGAGAAGTAGCCGAACAAGAACGTCAACGTGCCGAACAAGAACGTCAACGTGCTGAACAAGAACGTCAACGTGCTGAACAAGAACGCCAACGTGCTGAACAAGAACGTCAACGTGCTGAAAGTCTGGCTGCTAAACTAAAAGAGTTAGGAATCGAGCCTGATTCTGTCTAATATCAAATCGGTGTTCCGGTAGTTCGTAGGGGCGAACGGCCGTTCGCCCCTACAATATTGATAATAGGTCTCATTATTAGATTAGAACAGTCTGTATAGAGCCGCAAGCAACATTAGTTTTTCAAATTCGATATTGGTTAGCACAGCACCCAGAATATGAAATTGTTAGTCCGCCCAGACGGTTATTGTATAATTCGCCAATGATACCGGAAGATTTGAAACGGAGCGAGGTGCAAATTGCAGTAGAGAGGAGATGATATCGCTGACGGGTGAATGTTTACCTAAAAATTGAGAGTATAGCGCTGCGCTGCCGTGCAACAGGTAACAGCTCATCTGGCAATAGGGAGAATAAATTGGTGATAATATAAGAGTTTGAGTTATTGGACACCTCCTGCAATTTGTAAATATGAAGTGCCCACATTGCTATATTTCTTTAAGCAGTTATGAAAAAAATTAATGAATCAAATTAATATTCGCTTACTTCAAAAACAAGAATTATCTGAAGCAGATAAAATATTTCGATTAGCTTTTGGAACATTTTTAGGTTTACCAAACCCGATAAAATTCTCATTTGATACTAACTATATGCAGCGTTGGTATACCAATCCAAATGCAGCTTTAGCAGCAGAAATAAACGGTCAATTAGTAGGTTTTAATTTTCTGTCGAAATGGGGTGGATTTGGCTTTTTTGGACCATTATCAGTACATCCTAATTTCTGGAATCAAGGAGTAGGTAATGAACTCATGTCAGCCACAATGGAATGTTTTAGAAATTGGCAAACTAAACAGATTTCTTTATTCACATTTTCCCAGAGTCCGAAACATTTACATTTTTATCAAAAATTTGGTTTTATGCCTCATTTTTTAACTGCTATTTGTGCTAAATTAGTTTGTCAAAAACAGCAGGAATTAAAAAGTATTAGGTATTCAAAAATTACCCTAGAACAACAAAAAGAATGTTTACAAGCTAGCCTTGAATTAACTAATAATATTTATTCTGGATTAGATTTAATATCAGAAATTTTAGCAGTAGAAAATCAAAGATTGGGAGATACTTTATTTCTTTGGGAAAATGGTAATTTAGAAGGATTTGCTATTTGTCATTATGGTGCAGGTACTGAAGCAGGAAGTGATACTTTTTATGTGAAATTTGGTGCAGTTAATTCAGGAATAAAAGGAAGCGATCGCTTTACACAATTATTGAATGAATGTGAAATATTTAGCAAGATTGTGGGAATGTCTAAATTGATAGTTGGAGTCAATACCAGCCGTCACCAAGCTTACCTGCAAATATTAAATATGGGGTTTAAAATTGATACATTAGGAGTAGCAATGCAAAATCCTAATCAACCAGGTTATAACCGTCCAGATGTTTATGTTATTGATGACTTACGGTAGAAAAATTGTCAGGATTCAGCGATGGGTTATTGGCTTTTTAATAGGTGAAACAAAGATTAGCAAATTTGTAGCGGACTGTTTCACCTTAAATAGTGCAATAGTGAAGTTGCTCTGAGATAACTTTTTCTTGCCAAGATGGCAAATATAATGCACAGTTTTAGATGAAACAGTCTACTACTCGACTTTAACTCATTTTCTTCCTCAATTCTCTTAGCATTTTACTGCTACCCATCGTTAATGCTTGGTTGACTAAATTAGGAATTAATTCTAAAATAGGTAAATTGGGAAAAGTAGGACTGATAGATGATTCCACATATAAACCATTGGTAAAAACCTGAATCGTGAATTTTTCTTCTGTGTAAATCCATAATTCCGGAACTGCTAAAGCTTCATAAGTATCAAAAGTAGTTTTAGAAGTTACATCTACCTCAATAGCTAAATCTGGAGGTGGGTCTACAGTCATATCTATCCTCATTCGAGAGCGCATTTTTTCACCGTTTTCGATATAAAAACAGGTATCAGGTTCTAGACCAACTTTTTTGGCTTTTTTCCTAAAGGTTGTTGAACCGAACTCTTCCCAGTCTCGCTCTTGACTATCCAGCAATACTTTGACTATATCGCTAATAATGCGGTGCAGTCTTTCGCGAGCGGGTAGGGGAGAGATAATAATTAAAGTTCCTTGAATATAAGCGATTCGTGTTTTGGTTCCGTTAGCTTCTTTTTCTTCTAGAAATGCTTCAAACTCTTCCCAGGTTAAATCATTTAGGGTAATGAGACTACCAGGGTCAAGCTCGATTTTGTTAATGGGTATGGTGACTGTCATTTCAGTTATTAGTTATCAGTTATCAGTACCTCATAAACTATTGCGCAATAGTTTAATAACAGCAATTATCAATTATTAAGGTATCTTTTGAAATCCCATACCGACTTGAATAAAATGGGCATCTCCGGTTAAAACATATTCAATACCAAATTCTGTCATTACCACCATTGAAGTCAAGTCAGTAAATGAAATTAGGGGTTTATCGACAAACTTAGTCTTTAATTCTTGTGCTTTAAAAAAACGCTCTTCCGTAATTCAAACCAGATTGAATTTTTCTGCCTTAAAAACCTCTATCAACAATTTCATAGACTTATTTGCCAGAGTAGGATTTAGTCTCTTGAAAAACAATGTAAAAGTTTCATCTAAGACATAATCTGTTGTATAAATTCTCTGATTTTGAGAGGTAAAATACCGATACAAATTTACAGTTTCCTGATGTTTTGATTCATTTTTATCGTGCAGGGTTAACCATCCCTATGTGTCTATAAAAAGTTTATTATCCATAAAGTTATGAATCAATATTTTGAGCTAGAGAACCACATTCTACTGCAGCAATAAAGTCAGCTAAAGGATCGCTTTCTTTCAAAGTTTCTTTTTTCTCAAAGGGAGGAGAAAAAAGTTGTTCTTGGGAGTAAAGCAAAAAGTTGACAAACTGTAAAACTTCTGGGATTTTATGCTCTGGTAATTTCTCAATTCTTCTTTGCAATTCTTCTTTGATATTTTCCATAGATTTCATTGATTTTATCTCCATTTGTTACTTTAAAACTAAAACTATTGCCCAATAGTTTAATAACACCAATTATCCCATTTTTATTAGCAAATTCTACCTCAAAAGCTTTTCCTAGATCGTAAATTTCTACCACAGTTTCTGCTTTACCTCTAGGTAATATTATTTCTTGATCCGTCATAAATTGTGTAGTTTTCATATTTTTTGTTAAAGCTACAGTATCATGTAATCTTATTTCATTCATAGGTTAGTTCTTTGTTATTAAATAGTTTAGCGATCGCCTCTTGTAGATGAAAAGGAGCGATCGCTAAATTGGTTTTACTTAGTTGACTGATTCTAAATCTGAGAGTGACTTTTCAATTTTTGCCAACTCCCACAAATAACTATGGATTTTCTGTTTTTTATTTTCAAGCCCGGCTAGAATTTTAGGCACTTCTGCTTCTCTAGTTTCTCGTTCCTTCAGTACACGCTCGAACTCTGATTGAAATCTGTTGATATAATCATTTATTTGTTTTTCCGCACTCCTGAAGTCATCTTTTACCTGCTTTTCAATTACTCGTTCTAGTAGTTGTTCATTAATAGCTTTTTGTTGGTCTATTCTAGACTTAATTAATTTTGCCGTCTCCTGTAAATCAATTTCATAAATATCCTGCTTCTCTTCGTATGAAATATCTACTTGATAAGACTCATCCGAAGCGCAGCATCGACTTCTTGACCTTGTTTCTTGACGAGTTCTTTCATATATTTCTTGCT
Organism: Okeania sp.; assembly: GCF_035285525.1. Classification (GTDB taxonomy): domain Bacteria; phylum Cyanobacteriota; class Cyanobacteriia; order Cyanobacteriales; family Microcoleaceae; genus Trichodesmium. The sequence goes on from NZ_JAYKGW010000164.1 coordinate 15,585, forward strand.
GATATTTAATTTGAGCATCTATTCCTGGAAACTCAAAATCAGGAAATTGAATATCATTGGTGTTCAGTTGGACTTGTAGATCGGCACCAAGGTAATCAGATAATTCATTAGATATTCCTTGGATTTGCTTTTGAATTTCCAAAGCTAATTTTTCCCTAATTTTACCCCCATCTCTAACAAGTTTATCTTGAGTATCTAACCACCAACTCTGAATATAGGGGGCAACAAAATTGCTAATTGTTTCTCCAGTTTTTTCTGCTTCATTCTTAGTATTAAACCTGATTTTGTAGCGACTATGACTTGACTTTTTTGTTTCATCTGAACCGTAATTACTGAAGCTTGGTACTTCTTTTTCTAATTCTTCCCACAAAGGCGAAGTTACTTCAAAAACTAATCCTACTGCTTTACCAATAAAATTTAAACCAGGAATAACTTGCAACATATTTGAACCAATTTGACCTAAACCTCGCCAGATATCAGAAAAATTAATACCACTTGATTGCTGTTGGTTAATTGTACCAACTTGATTACTCCTTGAAACTTCAGTCTCTATCTGTAAGGAATATCTAGAAACAATACCATCTATTTCTTCCTGTATCTTTGCTTTTGCAGTTTCAGCAAATACACTCAGTCCCTGACTAAATCCCTGGATTAATACTTTTTTTTCCAGATCGACAGATTTTTTGACATCCTCAACCTTGCTTGTTGCAGATCGCGATCTCTGCCTATAGTTTTCCACTTTTTGCTTCAGTTCCTCAATTTCTGTTTCCCAACCTTTTATTTGTAGCTGTAAACTATCTTCGATTGCTTTAGCAGATTTATTAATTTTATTCAAAACATCATTTAAAAAATTCCAGCCAGCATTCTTAATTATTGTTTGAATTACTGCCTCTTGAATAGCAGGAATACCACTATCTTTTAAAGCTTGAGGTGCAATTTTTTTAGGTGGGGGAATTTTCGTTCCGCCATCTTCCTCCTCTATAGCATACCTGGCACTAAAGAACTTCTTAAAATCTTTAATTTGTCCCTCTGTTGCTTTACTACTAACAATTAGTTTAGCCAACAGTCCTTGCAAAGAACTAGCAGGATAAATCTTAGGATTGGGAAAACCAAATCCACTTATTTGCTTTTTCAAATCTTCAATAACATCTGGAATATCCCGGTCTTTTTCTGTTTTCTGATCTACTTTATTTAAAATAAAATAAACTTTGTCTTTAATATCCAAAAGTTCTTTACGTTTCTCTATAACTTCCTTAAATAAATCAGAAACAGCATTATCTTTGTAAGATGCGTAATTTAAAACAAACAAAATTACATTGCAAGTTCGTAATGCTTCTAAAGTAGTTTGTTTGAGTGAAACTGTGTTAAAAGTTGCTGACTCCCATTCATTTGGACCAGGAGTATCGACTAGCGTAAAACCTGCTAAATAGGAAAATGAACTAATAGCTTCAATAGGATGCTCTATTTCAAAGCTTGTAGTAAAATCTGGATTATTATTTTCTCTAATTTCACGACTACGACTCAAAAATTTTGCCTGTATTTCTTGAAATTCACCTTTAGCAAGCTCAACAGGTCTTTTTTCACCACTTCGGTATTCTAAAAGTCTAGGAATCTGCTCCTTTCAAATATGTTTAACATCTGTGCGACACACAGTATAAGCTGCTGTTTCACTTGCTAAAATATCGACCCCGATAAGAGAATTTTAAAAGGTACTTTTGCCTGCTTTCATAGCAGCAACAACAGCAACCTGATACCTTTCTTCCTGTAAAGCATTTAGAGCCTCTTTGATATTATTTCCTATCTTCTGAAGTTCTTGATTATACTCTCCAGACCTGCTTATTCCTGCTTCTAACTCTTGGAGGTATTGTAATAGTTTATTGCCTGTATCATTGATCCTTTCAGCGATAGTTTGAAAATCTTGAGAATACATAGATGAACACTCCTTGACAAATACTCAGAAATTAAAATTTACAATTTTATTGTAGGGACGTTCCATGGAACGTCCCTAGGGGTTCAAATCAGAATACTACCTAATAGCAGGCGATCGCCTAACCATCTCATCTCCATCTATTAACGCCACTTTCTCAGATTCTATCAACGCTGGTACAGAATCTCGTAACCGCGCGGTTAACTGCACAGTTGTGGCATCATAAATCTGAGTCACAATCTTAGGATACAAACCGATTCCAATGATTGGTACTAACAAACAGCCAATAATAAACACCTCGCGGGGTTCCGCATCGGTGAGAACTTCTTTTTCTATCAACTCCTTATTCTCAGGGCCGTACAAAATTTCCCGTAACATTGACAACAGATAAATTGGAGTCAAAATCACTCCGACTGCTGCTAAGAAAATTACCAATACTTTGAAAGTTGGGTTGTAAGCATCACTGGTGGCAAAACCAATAAATACCATCACTTCAGCTACAAATCCACTCATTCCTGGCAACGCTAAAGATGCCATCGAACAAGCCGTCCACATGGCGAACACTTTCTTCATTTTCTTACCGACACCACCCATTTCATCTAAGATTAGGGTATGGGTACGGTCATAAGTTGCTCCCACTAAAAAGAATAAACTTGCTCCAATCAAACCGTGGGAAATCATTTGCAGCATGGCTCCACTGAGACCAATATTGGTAAAGGAAGCCATACCTATTAATACAAAACCCATGTGGGAAATTGAAGAATAGGCAATTTTTCGTTTCAGGTTTCGTTGAGCAAAGGAAGTTAATGCAGCATAAACAATATTGACAACGCCTAAAATTACCAATATCGGAGCGAAGACTGCATGAGCATCTGGTAACATTCCGGCATTCATCCGCAGCAGAGCGTAACCACCCATTTTCAACAAGATTCCTGCTAGTAACATGTGCGCAGGTGCAGTTGCTTCTCCGTGAGCATCAGGCAACCAGGTGTGTAAGGGGAAAATTGGTAGTTTTACAGCATAAGCAATTAAAAATGCTGCATATAACAATAGTTGCACATTAAAAGCGTAATCTTTCATAGCGATCGCCTGCATATCAAAGGTGACAGTATCGCCATAAAATGCCATTGTTAAGGCTGCCACCAAAATAAACAGGGAACCACCTGCGGTATAAAGGATAAATTTAGTGGCTGCATATAACCGTCGTTTACCACCCCAGATAGAGAGAATGAGGTAAACAGGTACTAATTCTAATTCCCAAACGAGGAAAAATAGCAACATATCCTGTACGGCAAATACAGCTATTTGACCGCCGTACATTAATAACATCAAGAAGTAAAATAACTTTGGCTTAAAGGTTACAGGCCATGCTGCCATAATTGCCAGAGTGGTGATAAAACCAGTGAGGATAATCAATGGCATGGATAAACCATCTGCACCCAAAGACCAATTTAAGTCTAATTGGGGAACCCAAGGATAACTTTCTACCAGTTGGAGTTCTGGGTTATTGGGGTCGTATCCGGTGCAGAAGGCAGCAACAATAATAGCAAAATCAATTAATCCCACAATTAAGGCGTACCAACGTACTGTTTTGCCGTCTCGATCGGGAATTATCGGAATGAGTAAAGATGCGACTATGGGAAATAGGATGATGGTAGTCAACCAAGGAAAATTAGTCATAAGTGTTTATTTCTCAGTTGGAAAATTTTGTAATTTTATGAGTAGTAGTGTGTCTAGTTTTATGAATTTGGGTAAGTGTGAGCAAATGAATACCTCTCCCCCAACCCCTCTCCTGCAAGGATAGGGGAGAAATGCTCCTGAATACCTCTCCCCCAACCGCTCTCCTGCAAGGATAGGGGAGAAATGCTCCTGAATACCTCTCCCCCAACCCCTCTCCTGCAAGGATAGGGGAGAAATGCTCCTGAATACCTCTCCCCCAACCCCTCTCCTGC
>NZ_JAYKGW010000165.1:0-61691 GCF_035285525.1 Okeania sp.
GTATTCAAGAAAATTTGTATGCTGTTATTTTGCTGTTAATGGTGATTCCTCAAATTACTTTTCAGGATATGTATTTTCTCAGAAATCCTCTAGAAAATGATGTGAAATATCAAGCCAGCGCTCAACCTTTTTTAGTATTAGGAATGTTAATCACAGGTTTAGCTTTAGGTCATGCAGGTGTTTAGTTTAGTTCAGTTATCAGTTATCAGCCAACTTAGAAACCCGGTTTCTTGAAGAAACCGGGTTTCTTTAGGTAACTAAACCTGCTCCCAGTTCCACGGTATGGGGGGCGGGTTTATTTAATTTAATATTCATACCGATAAATTTCTTGATAAACCCGCCCCTACATAAATTATTGGGGATTGAGAAAAGAATTTTATGCTATTGTTTGTTGGCAATAAAAACACACCTTATGACTGGGATATAGTAACCCGATTTTATACTGCTCATCGATAATAAAATTCAAAATCTTTTAAAGCCATTATCCTAGTTTTATTTAAACGATAATGATAACCCATTCTCTTGCGTAACTTCTCCCCATAAGTTGCTTTTGGTTTACTACGAGAAGCATCCCAGTGCTGAGTCACTCCACTAATTTTTTCCCACGCTTCACTATTAATAACCCATCCCACTTTGGCAGCAGCTAATCCCATTAAACTACCTTCTCCAGCGTGCATTCCTCTTAGTTCTGCATACTTAGAAATCTTTCCCCAAGTTTCCAAAAATTCTATTTCTTTACCATTATCTCTAACTATAATAAATAAAGCTTCTCCTATCCAACTAGAATTATTAAATGAATCATTATCAATATTTAGCTTATCTGCCAACTTTTTCAATATTGGTAAACTATAAGGGCGATATCTAGAAACGTGTTCTACTAAATTTTTATGCCGTCCAGTAATTCCTGGTTTCCATTCAATATCTTCTGGCAATGATTCTAAAATTCTAGTATCAGCATCTATATATATTGCTACTGGAAATAATGATATTGCTTTCTGACAGAGAAATCTTTTATCGTTATAACAATGTAGAATACCTTGTTGATGATATTTAAAAGCCATTACATTTTTATATATCCTAAAATCTTCAGGTTTCTCTGTATAAATTACCAATGAAATTCCTGGAGCATTTATTTCCAAGTCTTTAGCTAATTCTTTGGCTATATCGCGATATCTTTGCCCTAGTGCTAAAGTACAAAAACAAAATTTTTTTTGTTCCTGAGTCATATTTTTACCGATAAATTTTAACAATAAAAAATACTTAAAGTTATTTGATTTGAATAAGTTGCTTCATCTATACTCTTAATACTATATCAAGGAAGATCAAATTTTTTCGTTTTTTATTGGAGCTACATCTAAAAAGATGCGTTAACAAGGAAAAGTAATTTTTGAAACCATTTTTTTTTGTAACTAGGTTTCAAGTACCTCAACCTTTACTATCAAAACACCGATATATTTCTTGATATCCTGAAGCATTAATTTTTAAACTCAATAAACGAATCCAAAATACTAACTTCTTTTTCAGTCTTTTATTTATTTTTACAAAAATATTCGGAGAATAATTAATACTTTTTCTTTCTTTTAAAAATCGTAATTATTCCTCATTAACTTCTTGTTATTTACGCATTTTTGCCAAAGTTAGTCTATCTTTAAAAAATTAATTTTCAAATAGTTACTTTTTCTTTGAGCTAATCCATTATTAATTAGAGTACCTATACCTACAAAACATATTGCTTCATCATTATCAATTAGACTGGGAATTAGTTTTTCCCATAACCAAATATTGAGAGTATCACCAAAGTTCTTTTATTTGTAATAATAGAGTTTCATAGGTAATTGACCTTATTAATATATATAACAATAGTTATAGCAAATATTTAAGAATCCATATTGCCAAGAGTTATAGTTAGCAATAGCTTTTTTCACAAATTTGTACTACTTAGTTCCTTAGTATTTGACTCATCATGTTCTCAAATATTGTTTCCATAAGTTGACTTAATTTCGTATTTTACTTGTTATGTTTTTGACTTTATCTATAAACCTTTTTCCTAAACTTTTTTTGGTCTCAGTTTTTTGAGGATAGTAAGTAGGTTTAGCTTCCCCCAAATATCGATAATGCTCCCAAATATCCCAATAAGGGCATCCAGGTTCAATCCGAAAACCTGCCCAATGTAAATATTGTACAGGTTTACCAACTTTAGGGTCAATCAAGCGATCGCCTTCCCGTTGAAAATGAGAACTACCTGCCCAACTTCCGGAACCTTTACCTTCTGGGAGACGGACTAAGTTCAATCGCCGAGCAATATGTTTTAAGACAATATAGTTAAAAATTGGCTGATCTGTAGTTTTTTCAGAAAAGTCAAAATATTCGGTATTAGCAGCACATTCAGCAAAAGTTTCATATAATTCATCTTCTGTAAACAGGTTTTTCTTTGATGCCCACCAACCACTATTAAATACATCTTGAAGTTGTTCTTCAGTAAATATTTTATCCTCTATAACTTTGGATGTAAAGACATTTTTTATCCCACCTAAATATTGATAGTCGCAACACAGAAAATCATAACTTTCCAGATATTTGAGATTATCAATAATTTTTTCAAAGACAACAATATCAACATCAATATAGAGAAACTCATCGAATGGTCCGAACCAACAAGCTTGTTTTTTTTGTTTATTAGGAGTATTAAAAAAGCCTTCACCAAAAATGTTATATAATTTCTGACAAAGATTATCTACAAATTCAAAATCTGGATAAATTTCTACTCCATATTTGCTTGTAACAATTTCTGCTACCTGGTGATAATTTTCATCAAAAGGAATCATCATAATTGGAATATCAGGATCATGTAACCTGATACTTTTCAGTAGGGCAATTGTGTTATCTAGTACCTTATCATTAGCAACAATATAAATTCCTTTCATAATTTTTTCTATAAAACTACCATTAAAAATCCTTGTTATAGTAATTCCCAAGGTTATGAGGTACAGTTTTTTTCTTCTTTTTCCATTCCCTGTTCTCTAAAACCTAAAATTTTGTAAAATTTTCTACCTCACCAGTATGGGAATTACTATATGTCAATTATTCTAAATTTTCTTTTATCTCCCTAGCTACCTTTTTTACTTTATCAATAAATCTTCACCCAAGACTTTTTTTCCTCTCTTTCATTTGAGGATATTCAGTTGGTTTAGATTCGCCGATGTATCGATAATCTTCCCAGATATCCCAATAAGGACAGCCTGGTTGAATCCGAATTCCTGCCCAATGTAGATACTCTAAAGGCTGATTCAAATTCTTATCTATCAGTTTATCACCTTCTCGATGAAAATGTGATGTACCTGCCCAACTTCCTGGTGCTTTTCCTGGTCTACGAACAATATTGAAACGCTTTTTAATTAGCTTCAAAACCATATAATTAATAATTGGTTGATCGGAAGTTTTCTGAGCAAAATCAAAGTATTCTGGTTGAGTTGCACATTCAGCAAATATATCATACAAATCCTGTTCTGAAATTAAACCTTTTTTTGATGCCCACCATCCTCCATTGAAAATATCTTTAAGTTCATCTTGACTAAAAACTTGATATATTTCTGGAGTGAATACATTTTTAATTCCCCCTAAATGTTGATAATCAAAACATAAGAAACCATATTCATTTAGGTAATTGAGATTATGAATTATTTTATCAAAAACAACAATGTCTGTATCAATATACAAAAATTCATCAAATTCTCCAAACCAGCAGGCTTGCTTACGAAATTGATTTGGTCTGACAAAAAACTTTTTACCAAAGATTTGTTGTAGTTTATTTAATAATCTTTCAATCAATTCTAAATCTTCATAGATTTTTACTCCGTAATCTCTGGAAAAACGCTCTTCTACTATTTGAGAATTATCATCATAGGGAATTAAAATGATTGGTGTTTCAGTATCATATTTACGGATACTATTTAAGAGGGCAATACCTTGTTCAATTACCTTGTCATTTGCAGTGATATATATGCCACGACTCATAAAACTTTCCTCTCTTATTGCATAAATTTTAGCTTCTTGAAAATTCGCTGAAAAAGATTAGGTGTATTTTTATATGGTATTGGTTTGCCTGTAAATTTTGGTCTTTTTTCCGGTTCATGGAGATAGCGATAATGGAGGAAAATATCTCGATAAGGGAAATCTAAATTTTCTCCTGCACAAACTCTAGTAAATACTTTAGATGAGACCCCAATGTAGTGTAAATAAGTTAATCTTACACCCTTATCATAAAGTAAATTATCCCGATATTCAAAATGAGGAGAAGTTACAGAACAACCAGTTTTTTGTTCTGGGGGTAAATGCAGAGCAAAATTATAAATTGAGGCTTGCGATCGCATCATCATATAATTAATAATTGACTGATCTGGGCCATTAAGATATAAAATTTCTGATTCTCCAGAATTTAGTTTTTCTAACAACCAATTCCGCTTTTCTTCCGGAAATAAATCTTTTTTAGAACCATACAAACCAGCGCAAAATATTTCCGACTCAATCCTTTCTTTACTGAAAATTTCTAGTAATTTAGGTGAATTAACATTGTAAACATGGGTAGGATCTTTATATTGAAAATCATATACAACTGCATCATTTCCATCTATTTTTTCAAAGAGATAATCGAAAGAATTTAGCACCAATATATCAGCATCCAAGAAAATAAATCTTTCAAAAGGACTTTCCAAATCAAAAGAGCAAAATCTGCGGTGCATTCCCATCCGGTTCACACCAGAAACCCCTTTTTCCTGCCAACGAGCAAAAGCATTAGGATGACTTTCCCAGATTTTTGTCGAGAAGTCTTCCCACCGACTTAATATTTCCTGATTATCTAATAATTGTACATTTTTTCTGTTTTGAATTTCTGGTATAATTTTATTTAAGCGATCATCATAAGGGATGACACAAACTGGAAAGTCTGGACCAAGATTAACTTCTATACTATTTAGTATAGCAATAAGTTGATCGTAGACAACATCATTAGCGAGAGTGTAAATTCCTGTGGTCATTCAATTTCTCCTCCATACTGAATGAAATTCAATTTTTGTGAATATGAAAAACGAAACCATTGAAAATCCAATTTCCTACTGTTTATGTACTTTAGCATTTGGTCAATCATATCGAATGGCTGCCAAAGAATTAGCAACTAAGGCTGCAGAATCAGGAATCAGATTAACTGTTGCTACAGATGAGCCAGAGGATTTTAAAGACCATTATAATGTTACTGCACTGAATTTTACTAGAACCAGTATCTGGAAACCTTATAATGATAAAAGATTTGCTGTGGCTGCAGCTTTAAAAGACAATGAATGTGTAATTTTAGTAGATGCTGATAGTAATATACTAGCAGAATTGCCAAAAAAAATTAATGTTGAGCCAGGAATGACTGCATACACAGCTTATAAATCACTTGAAGAAGACTTGATTCTGCACCATGCCCAAGAAAATTTAGAAGGGTTTCGTCAATTAGCGAAAAAACTCCATATAGATTTAGCTCAGACAAAATGGGTAGCTGAAAATTTAGTTATAATCAGGAGAGATGGTGGCAAGGAATGGCAATTTCTAGATACATGGGCTTTTGCTGACCGATATTTGGGTATTAGAAAAGTATTTCAAGGGGATCATGGTTTTATAGGAGTTTCTGCTGCTTCCGTAGGTTGGCAAGTGAAGCGCAATGATGATTTTAATCAACTTAAGTCCATAATCAAAAATATGGGTCGCGATAGTTTAGAAAAACGGACAAAACCAACTTATCTAACAAAAACCAAAAGCAGAATAATGTTTCATTATCTCTACTACAAAGCTTTATTCAATTCATTATTGAATTATGACAAGTATTGGTCTTGAAAATTTTATTTTGTTAGAATGAGGCTAAAAGTTAATTTTTACTACCCTAAAATAACTCAAATACTTCAAATTTTCCTAAAGAGACACAAGATAGTTATTGATTTGATTTGATTTTTCGGTTTTGGTGAATCAAGCTATGATATCTAAATTGGAGTAAATAGAAAATGCGTTTGAGTTAATAGTTAGGCGCTCGTTATTGTAGCACAATCATAGCCAAAATCACCAATACTTATTTTTTCCTTCTGATACTTTTGGTGCATCTATCTAATCTAGTTTAAGCAAGAAAGACTGATTCTAGAATCTTGAGAAGGTAAGTTATATTTAGGTATCATTCCTAAATATAAAACACGCATCCTAGAGTTAAAATCTCTAGAGAACCTTATAGCTATCTAAAAAGTCAATATTATCAGGAAAAGGACTCGGCCACTTGAAAAGAAACTTCAATATTTTCAGTAGTCAGTTAAAGTAGGCGTTAAGATTTAGTATTATGTAACAATGTTTCAACCTCCACTCAAGTAAAATTCTTGGATAAATTTGGAGTTAATTTGTAAATCTTAATACATTGACCCAGTGTGCAACTCTCTACGAAAATCAACGGCTTATAGAACCCATTTTGGTTCTATAGAAATCTTTATGTTCCCACAGCAAATCAAACAATTATTGCCAGGAACATGATCGACTTTAATAATTAAGTCCTAGTGAATTTTGCAGTAATGAAGTGATAATTTAACTTAAATTTAGTCAAAAAAATTATGAAATTACATTACTTTAAACCCAGTAAAGGCAATGGTAACTTTGGAGATAATATTAATCCCTGGCTTTGGGAAAAATTAATTCCTGGTTTTCTAGATGAGGATCAAACAGTAGCTTTCATTGGAATAGGTACATTAATTAATGATTCCCTACTACTTAGCACTTCAATGGCTAAAAAAAGAATTATTTTTAGTACAGGAGTAGGGTATGGAGAACTTTCTACGATAAACATAGATAGTTCTTACCATATTTATTGTGTAAGAGGTCCATTATCAGCCTTCAAACTAGGATTATCATTAGATTATGCAGTTACAGATGGTGCTATTTTAGTGAAAAATTTTTTTGATTATAATCTGAAAAAAAATCGCAAATATTCCTATATGCCTCATCATAATTCAGTTAATCAAAATTGGAAAATTCTTTGTCAAGAATTAAATATTAGTTATATAGATCCATCGCTACCAGTTGAAGAAATTTTCAGGGAAATTGCACAAACAGAAATATTATTAACTGAAGCAATGCACGGTGCTATTATTGCAGATACATTTAGGGTTCCTTGGATTCCTATTGTTACTCGTGATGGTATTCTACTATCCAAATGGATAGATTGGTGTTTTTCAGTGGGATTAGAGTATAGACCTAAACATTTACCCCACTTACATTATCATCAATCGTATAAAAAAGATTTAATTACTCCCATGAGAAATGTTAAATATTTGTACCAAAATTGGAATCATAGAAAAGATATTTTGCAAAAATTTCATAAAATAATTAAGGAATCAAAACCTTGTTTAAGTAGTAATTCAAAGCTAAATGAACTAAGCGATAAATTAGAGGAAAAAATGAATCTCTTGATTAGTGACTATCGCTCTGGAAAATTTGAATAATATTTTTAACTATACAAACAAAGGGTAAAGGGAAAAAAACGGTTTGACATTTTTTTTCTTTAACCTTCTACTTATGGAGATAGGGAATAGGGAGTAGTTAGGAGTTAAGAGAAAGTAGGAGTTATAGAGGAGTTAGCCGGAAAAAGAGTAAGAGTGATTCTTCTATCCTAGTCAGCCAAAAATGATCAATTTTTGATTTTTCACCGATTTCTCGGGAACCGTACCCTACCTCAGTAGCCTAAAAGTTAGGACTTTTTGATACCTAAAATTTCCAAAACCTTTACTGGCAAAACTGTTTAGATTTAATCAGCTCATAATTCAGGTTTGCTGAAAAAGTATTTTTGTCAGGGGAGAAGCTAGAATCGAGAATCCAGGAGGAATGAAAATTATAGAATAGGTAGTCAGAATAGTCTTTAGAGTGATTTTCTCCCCTATCTCGCCCAAAATCCTAGAATGCATGATTTTTCGCGAACCGTACCGAAATTACCACTGAAACTGGTACTTTATTAGTTGCCAAGCTTGAAATCTTTATCTTTCAATGCTTTGATATTTAATCAGCCAGCTCTAATTAGAATTGATTAGAATTGTTAAAAATTGGCTCAAATCTCAAATACCCTTCACTAAGGACTTAAGTAAAAAACTAACTGCGAAAAAATGGCCTAACAAGTCAATTGTATAGCGCTGCGGGTAGGGAACAGGCAACAGGCAAGAGGAAGAATGAATAGCCTATAATATAAGGTTTTTAGCTATTGGACACCTCCAGTAATTTGTAAATATTAAGTGCGCACATTGCTATAGTATTCTTTTTAACAAGAGAATGTGTTAAGCAAGGATATGATGTGAAAATTTTCACTAATTGTGAAGATAAAGAGGGTATTTATGGAGTAATTAATATATTATTAACTCTGACAAAATTAACTGGTACGATACCTTTAATACTTTAATTATTTGGAAGTTTCCTAACATATTACCCTCCTATACCAACCCTAAAAGAACCTGGTTGGACTGCCATAATATTATTATTTGTGATCCTAATATTTTGAGCTAGGTATGATAAAAATTCTACTAAAAGTTATTATCACCTTAATTTATTGCTAGACATACCTGATAATAAACTTGTAATTATAAAAAGCACTGCCGATTCCTCTATTTTAGAACTAAATAGGGTTTTGGGAAAAAGTCTTTTTGTATTTGGTAGGGAGTGGGTAGTAGGGAGTAGGGCAAAAAAGTGGATCAAGCTGAAAATTTATTTTCTTTATACCTGTATATGTAAATAAAACATATACAGGTATTTTGATTATTTTCCGGATTTAGGAAATCTTTATTGAAAGATGAAAGAGAATAGTGAAACTTTTCAATATTCTACTGGTAGTTTTAATTAAGGATCCATAATTAATGTTATCTAAAACTTGTTCACTCTCAATCTTAGTAGCAAGAACAGACATACCTTTTATGATGCATACAATTCCTCATATCGTTAGAATGAGTAATTTTAATTTTATTGAAAAAGTTTTGTGTATGGATACAGCACCTCTATCTGGAGATAAAGTTATGCGTCCTGGTATTGGTACTCTAAGTGAACTGAGAGATTGCTGTGACCAACTAATAAGTGAAGGTATTGTAGATAAAGTTGTGGAGATTAAATATGACGAAACTTATCAAAAGGAAATGTACCAAAAGCATTTTGGCAGTCGGATTAAACCCACCCATAACTATAAAGGTTATCCAATCTTGGGATCAATTTTTCATTTAGAGTCTGTACCTGGAGATTATGTGTTGCATTATGACAGTGATATGCTTCTACATCAGCAACCAGATTATAGTTGGGTAGATGAAGGTATGAAGTTAATGGAGAAATATCCGGAAATAATGGCAATTAGACCATTGACAGGACCGCCAACTGAGGATGGTAGTATATACCAAAGACATGAATACCTAAAATCAGATGCAGGGGAGTTTTATCAATTCAAATTTTTCAGCAGTAGGGTATATTTGATTAACCGTAAACGCTTTGACAAGTTACTGCCATTGCCAATTTTATGGCGTTCTTACAAAAATAAATTTCTTAATCAACTGCCACTAAACCTAAAAACTCCCTTAAATTACTATACCAACAAAGGCAAGCTGGATTCTTGGGAGGTTATGGTATCTATGCAGTTAGAGAGAACTGACTATGTACGAGCAACTATGAGTTCCCCCAAGGCGTGGACAATTCATCCTAAAGACCGAAGTCCAGAATATATTAGATCTTTACCAAATATTATCGAAAAAATAGAGCAAGGATGGTATCCACCTGAGCAAGCTGGACACTATGACTTTATTTCAGAATATTGGCTTTGAGGAAACCAGAATTAACTTAAAAATATAGTTTTTTCCCCTATCTTGATCAAGGAAGTTTATGTTATTTAACTTAAGCCAATATGGAAATTTATTTACCTTTCAAACCTCTGCAATCATAAAATTACTATTTCTACAAATATAGCATTTATCAAGCTAACGAAGCCTGCTTATCATTTTCTTACTTATTTAGGACTTACAGAAGGAAACTATATATATTTTCCTGGCGTAAGTCCTGCTATGGCAAAAGTTGCTTTTGCTTATACCAATTTCATAAAATATTGCTACTGGACTGTTTTAGCTAAAATAGTGGGTTTATTTTTAGTTGTGAGTTGTGGCAAGACAAGGAAGACAAGGAAGACAAGGAAGACAAGGAAGACAAGGAAGAAAGGAAGACAAGAGAGAAAAATCTATTGCCACATTTAAGATGAAACAATCCAGTAGTGGACTGTTTCACTTAAAACTGTGCATGATTATTTGTCATGGCGCGACTCGCAGCGCCAGCGAAGCGCAAACACATTCGTTTGCGGAGCATGGCCTCAGGAAAGCAATCTCAGGCCAACTTCACTATTGCACCATTTTAAGAATATACTGACGTGTCAAGACTAAAATTGTGGATTAGGAACAAGCAACAAGCGAAGACCTCTCCCCCAACCCCTCTCCTGCGAGGAGAGGGGAGAAATATCCCCCAACGCTAGTAGGGAAGGGGCTTGGAGGCCGTGTTGTTTCATCCACATTTTCAAGTTTGACGCGCCACTACAGTGCTTTTATCTATAATGATGGGAATTTAGAGATTAACATTGTAACAACCTTTTTTTTCTAAGGACTTACGCACCAAGCGCTACATCTAGTCAGGGCAAATGGCATTTGCTCCTACGGATAGTGTATATTTTTATATTTGACGTAAGTCCTGTTGATTTGGTATGATAACCCATAATATCAAATCCAGTAGTATTGGTATAAAAAAACATAGACAGGACTTATGTATTAGGAAGGAGTTTTGGTCATTTGAGATTGCTTTCCTGAGGTCATGCTCCGCGACATGAATGCGGAGCGAAACGCTGTCGCTTGCTATAGCAAAGCTGCGAGTCGCGCCATGACAGAAATAAGTTGTTTTGCGTAAGTTCTAATCGAAACTGGGTTTATATGAAATACCAACTATACTAATATTTATCTTCCATAAACCGGGTTTCTGATAACCCTTCTATTGCGAAAGGATTTGATATAATTTTGTACTTCACCGCTATGGCAATTCCTATATCTGAACTGCCGATGTACAGGGGAAGTCCAGCTATATTTTGGCAAAATTTATTTATAATAATTGATTTTAATTCATTATTTGTCAATATTGAGCAAAAGCTTGAGCAAATTTTATTTACATCAATTTCATAAATATAAACAACAAAAACATAGTATTTTAGTAAAAATAATGGTTGAGTCAATGAGTATTGATAATTTAGGTAATGTCTCTAAAAAAAAGTCAATTGCTGTCTTTTATCCCTTATTTTCTGGTGGAGGTGCTGAGTCAGTTGGCTTGTGGATATTAGAAGCTTTAAAAGAAACATACGATTTAACATTATTTACTCTATTTAATGTAGATTTTGATAAACTGAATTCTATGTACGGAACTCAAATTTCTCAGGAAATGGTAAAAGTTAAAGCAATTTTTCCTAAAGTAACTGAGCGTTCTTTCAAGTTCTTATTTGCAAATAATAGAAAATTAGCAATTATGGCAATGCATCTTGTGCTACGGCATTTGAAAAGTCATAATCAGGAATATGATTTACTATTATCTGGTTACAATGCTGTAGACTTTGGCCGTATCGGAGTTCAATATGTTCATTGGATTAATGTGATTTCTAATGAGGGGCTGTATGGTAAAATTTCTAACTCTTCCTTGGAGAATATTAAGCTTAACATATCAATGGTAAATTCTTTTTCAGTATCTAAATTATTTAAAGATAAATTTGGTATTGATGCCAAAGTTGTATATCCTCCTGTTTTACTGGATGAGCAAAATATATCTTGGGAAGAAAAAGAAAATGCTTTTATTTGTAGTGGAAGATTGACATCAGCTAAAGCTCCTCATAAAGTGATTCAGATATTGAAAAAAGTTCGTCAAAAAGGTTTTGATGTTAAGCTTTATATTACAGGAGGGGGAGGAGGAGTATATGGGTGGAAATATAAAAGAACATTGACAAAAATGGTTAAAGAAAATAGTGAATGGGTGAAGTTGTGTGAAAATCTACCTTATAAAGACTACGTTAAAATTCTATTCAAGTGTAGATATGGTATTCACCACAAACCAGAACCTTTTGGTATTTCAGTAGCAGAAATGATGAAAGCAGGTGCAATACCTTTTGTCAGAAGTAAACGAAAAGGAATAGCAGGACAAGTAGAGATAGTTGGAGAAGAAAATCAAGAGTTATTTTTTGAGGATCAAGATGATGCTGTAGAAAAAATCACTAATGTTCTTCAAGATTCAGAAATACAGCAAAAACTTCAAGGAGCTTTGCTGAAGAGAAAAGATTTCTTTTCTACTGAGAAATTTATGGCTGGTATTAGTGAGGTTGTCAAAAATTATTTTCAACAACACAGCAATCCTATTTGATAGGAATTTCGTGTTTTTTTATTTGATTTGTCACAATCAATTTAGGATTATGATAATATAAAAATTATGTGATATTTCTAATTTATTGAAAATCTTGTATTGTAAGCAGAGCCTCAAAATATTTAGGGTTTGTTGAAAAAGTCTTTTTCAGCAAGCCTTAATTATCATTTGTGCTAGATTTTTGAGCAATTTCCATATAGCTTAATAGCCAATTTGCCATAGTAGCACGACGAGCTTGTGTAGGGGTAAATTCGCCTATTTTATAACCTTTGAAACCCAATTTTTGTTTTAATAATTGTTTATTTTCTGGAGGAATAGAGCGAGTCAATTTGACAGTGGGCGGACGAAATTCAATAAAATTTGGAGGTTCTGGATATTTCTCTCGCCATTCTGGTGCTACCTGGGAAATATCCCATTTATGAGAAGTATTATCATAACGATAACCAAGATAATACCAAACTAATTGATTGACAGTATTATCATCAATTTTTTCGTCAATAATTGCTTGAATAGTTTCTGTGTTTAGTGGTGGTAGTTCAGGCATAAAAGCTATTTTTTTTTACTATTAAGTTATTAAATATCATTTCTTTATTTTACCCACGCAAAGAAACCCGGTTTCTTCAAGAAACCGGGTTTCTGGGTTTCTGAGTTTCTGAGTTTCTCCGTGTAAATCCTAATACTTTTTTATTTAGTTAAAATGCCTTCTTTTTCTGCCATTGATAACATTAAATCTACAACTCGATTGGAATAGCCCCACTCATTATCGTACCAAGAAATAACTTTAAAGAAATTAGAATTAAGTTCAATTCCAGCGCCTGCATCAAAGATACTAGAATGAGAATCACTGGTAAAATCAGTAGAAACAAGAGGCTCTTCTGTATAGCCAAGAATACCTTTCATTGAACCTTCAGCGGCAGTTTTCATTGCTGCACAAATATCCTGGTAACTGGTTGATTTTTCTGTTTTGAAAGTTAAGTCAACTACAGAAACATCTGGAGTAGGTACTCGGAATGCCATACCAGTTAATTTTCCTTTTAACTGTGGTAAAACTAGGGTTACTGCTTTGGCAGCACCAGTAGCAGCAGGAATAATGTTTTGAGCAGCGCTGCGTCCACCTCTTAAGTCTTTTTTACTTGGACCATCTACAGTTGGTTGAGTAGAGGTCATGGCGTGAACGGTTGTCATTAGACCTTCTGTTAAACCAAAATTATCATCAATAACTTTGGCGATAGGAGCTAAACAGTTAGTGGTACAGCTAGCATTGGAAACAATTGTATCTTGATCAGGATCGAATAAATCGTGGTTTACACCCATCAGCAAAGTTTTTACTTTGTCAGGGTCTTTTGTGGGAGCGGAAATAATTACCCGTTTTGCACCTGCTGTCAAATGGTTGGCAGCACCATCGAAAGTGGTAAATAATCCTGTAGACTCGACTACATAATCTGCACCTTTTTCTTTCCAGGGTAGTTCCGCAGGGTTTCTCACTGATACACAGGGAATAAACTTGCCGTTGATGGTTATGCCATCATCGGAGGAGGTTATTTCTCCTTGGAAACGTCCGTGAGTTGAATCATATTTTAATAAATATGCTAAATTGTTGGGTGGTACTAAGTCGTTAATTCCCACAAATTCGATTAAGTCTGGGTAGTTTAGTCCAGCACGGAATACTAGACGTCCGATACGGCCAAATCCATTGATGGCTACTTTTAAAGGCATAATATACAACTCCTATATAATTAAAAGTTTCTCAGGCGAACCTAGAAACCCGGTTTCTCGTAGAAACTGGGTTTCTTTGTGTAAGTTCTGTTAATAACTTCACGTCACTACCAGAATAGAGTAGAGATATTCTATGGAACATTCCTACTCTGGTTTAACAATTGAAAACCGTTGTAAGTATTAAGACTTACCGATTAAAAATTATCACAAGAGAAATTAGTTATGAATTATTCTTTTCCATATCTTAAGAATCTGGAAGTACCTGGAGGAATATGGGAGGTGTGGGAAGGTTGGGGAGTTTGGGAAGTATCACTTCTGACTTCTGACTTCTGACTTCCAAAGGAGTATAGGGAGATTTGGTCAGGACTTACGCAAAATAGCAAATTATACATCAGGTGTAGGGGCGTTTCATGTCGCGGAGCGCGATACGGCCGTTTGCTTCGCATACTTCGTAACGCCCCTACTAAATATAGTGGTTCTGCGTAAGTCCTGTTGGTAATAGAACATTTTTTTCTACTGAGTGAATTAAGCTGATATGATTTATTAATCTCTCAAAAATTAATTGCTTACCAAAAAATAAGGGTAGGTGCCTCCCCTTTTAAGGGGATGAAAAAATATTGAACACGGTTCCCGATAAATCAGTATTTCAAGCCTCCGATTTCTAACGCCCACCGTGTTTACTCGGAGGTTCGCTCTCTACTGATAACTGATAACTGAAATGACCCCAATCAAAATGACTACAATCTTATTCTGGGATATTGATGGAACATTATTAACTACTGATAGAGCAGGTATCTTTGCTCTAGAAGATGCTGCAAGAGAAATTATTGGTAAAGAGATAGATTTATCAAACCTTAATACAGCAGGAGCAACGGATCGTTTACTAGCAGCTCAAATTTTAGAATTAGGGGGTATTACTCCTGATGATGGAAAAATAGATCAACTATTACAAGTTTATGGTGAATATCTACCTGAAAGTCTCACTAGAAAACAAGGAGGAGTATTACCAGGAGTCAAAGAAATTCTCTCTCATTTACATCCTAACCGTAACGATGTAGTTTCTCTATTACTAACAGGAAATACCTCTGTGGGAGCAAGGGCAAAACTTACTTACTATGGTTTAGATAGTTATTTTAATTTTACTCAGGGTGGATTTTCAGATACAGTAGCAGATAGAAAAGCGATCGCTCGTCAAGCGTTAACCAGTGCCCAAGAATTAGTAGGAGAAATTAATTTAGAAAAAGTTTATGTGATTGGAGATACACCCCATGATATAAGTTGTTGTCAGGCGATTGGTGCTAGGTCTATTGCTGTTGCTACTGGTTCGTTTAAATTAGAGGAGTTACAAGAACATAATCCTTGGTGGGCTATACCTTGTTTACCAACACCAGATGTTTTTATCGATAAAATCAGCTTAAGAAATTATTAAAAAGGTACCGAAAAACAAAACTTTCAAATAAAAATAAATAGAAAAATATATTGAGACCCAAAAGTTTTGAACAATATGAAACTACTAACTAAGACTCATAAATTTTCTCATGTTTTAGACAGAAAGTTAGATTTATTTGGATGTGTGCGTGTAGGTAATGGCAATGTAGCTTCATGGCATGAAAAAAAATTAAGGGATATAGGAATTAGTACTCTAGGGATTATCGAACCAAATTTGCTTAAACAACAAGAGGCAGTCAAGAGAGGAATCAATGTATTTTCATCTTTTGTAAAAGCAGCAGAAATGCGCCCGCTATTCTGGGATATTTGTTGTCCTACTAATACTCATGTTGAAGTTATTAGGAAAATTATAGAAATTGATAATAAGGCTAATATTGTTGTAGAAAAACCTGTCTGCAATTACGAAGAGATTGAAATGTTATGTGAATTGTTGCAGGGATTTCAAGGAAAGCTTGTTGTTAATGAAAATTATATAGAATCATCAGTAACTCAGAAGATTAAAGAATTAATTATATCTCTGAAAATTACGCCCCAAAGGGTTGTCTCAGAAATGACTAAAAATAGAGTAAATGATTTTATTAATGGTCGATTTTTAGATAATAATTTTTATGCTTTTGGCTATGAAGATTCACATATAATTGCCAATGTTATGGCTCTGGGAAAAGAATATTTACCTCATAAAATTGGGAATATCTTTTATCAAGATATAGACATAAAAGTTAAGGATAAAAATTACTTTTTGCCTAAGCAAGGAATGGTAGAAAAACATTATACCGCAGTTAATGATGCAGAAGTGGTATTGTACACTTCTATGACAGGAAAAATCAAATATTTTTATCCAGGATGGTCTTCAAAATACTTTGATCGAGTTCCTGAAGAGGAAAATGTTCGGTATCGTGTATTAGCTGTAGAAGACTATAACACGGGTATAACTATAGCTGGATTTTATGAGCCAATTATTGGTCAAAATCGAGGGGAAGGAAAAGTTGTTGTTTACCAAGATGGCATTGTAGAAGAAATTATCTCCTCTATAACTGATGATACAATGGGCATATCAATGAAAAATGCTGTAGAATATTTTCAGGGAAAAAGAAATAATCCTTGTTCGGCAAAAACAGCTATTCAAATAGTAGAAATTATGAATTTATGGCATTAGTCATTTCAGTTATCAGTTATCGGTATCTTCCAGCTTTTGCTAGAGACTTAAAATACTGAATTTTCTTTTTTTTTCATGCCCTTGAGAGGAGAGACAAATATCCCTTGATTTCGGCAAAAAAATGAAAGTAAACATTAAAAAAAATGGAGGTTTTAAATAAAATGATACTTTCTAGCGATAATATTCCCCAGGTAAGAGGACATTGTGGTACTATTAGAAAACTTGTATCAGAAGGACCTGCTAAACTGATACATCTAATTGTAGATAAAGCAGAAAAGCATTATCACAAAAAACCACAGAATATTATTATGTACTTGATGGAAAAGGATACATATCTCTTGACGATCAAATACAACCTATTAAGAAAGGAGATGTGATTAAAATAGAACCGGGAGTAAAACATCAGGCGATTGAAGGCGAAACTCCATTAGAAATTCTTGTCATTGAAGTACCTCCTGCTACAGGTGACTGTTATATAGTAAATCAATAGTTCAAAATCAATGACTATTCCAACTATCTTAAAAGGCAACAGTCATTTTAGTTATCAGTTATAAGTGATATCAAATCCGGTAGTATCGGTAGAATTAAAGACCGTAGGGGTTGGGTTTCCAAATCCCTACAAGCTAGGAATTTTAGCCAATACTGATGGTATAACCTTATCCTCCAAAGCAAGCAGATTTGATATAACTCTGGATCAACCTAGAGAGTTGAAATACTGAAGTTCATTTTTTTCATCCCCTGAAAAGGAAAGGCGTAAGACCTTATTTTTTGGTTAAAGTTTGACAAGTAAGAAGGAATAGAATATTTGTAAATGGATACATCTCATATAGCAAATTTTACTAAGCGTGAGGTACGCCTGCGCGAGCAAGATGCACGGTTCCCGAAAAATCGCACGGATAAAATTTAATTATTAATATTTGTACCTCACGCTTCTTGGAAAATGCTATATTTTATTTACCAAAATACTTTTTTCCTATTCTATTGAGTGTTAAGTATTCTCTAAAAGCGATAAACTTTTGGCTCTTATATTTTTTTGCTTACATTTTTCTGAGTAGTTATATTCTCAAACATCAACCTAGACTTCAACTCATGTCATACAAATATACATAGGAACCAGGTTGTTCAAAGGTATCTATTTTTATACCAATTTCATCTAAATAAGAATTTAAAAATCTTCTTTCTGCGGGAATAAGAGTATGGGAAAATAATAACCATACTCTTTTATTTCCCAGGAGTTTATTTAAGTCTTTTTTATATCTTTCCTCCTCAGCAATTGATAATTTTTTACCATCATATTGATCTAAATCATCGACTCCAATAATATAGTCACCTTCCTGATAACCATATTTTTCTGCATAATACTGAAACTGATATATTCCCCGTTGATAAATATACAAAATATCTCCTGGTTGTTGATGTTTTTGGATATAATTCAATACGGGTTTAATTTCTGAGGAATTTAATGGTTTTTCTATTAGTTCAATGGCTTTTACTACGGGTTGTTTGAGTAATAAAATAATCAAAAAAAGACTGATAATTTTGATTGGTCGAGATTTCGATTTTTTCAAAAGATAATTTCCACTTTCGGCGATGAGGAAAATTACGAATGGTGTGAGAAATAAAACTAAACGACTCCGAAATGGATATTGATGTAAAAAGGATGCTAAAAAAGTCATTAATATTGGAGAAAGTAAGAGCAACAAAATTTTCTTTTTGTGTAACCAACAAGCAATACAACCTAACAAAAAAAATACAATTGCTAATCCATCAATCCATTTGCCAAAGCCTAATGGTTTATAGAAAAATTTGCCGAAAGCATCTAACATCCAAATAATATCAAATGGGGAACTAGGAAAAGCTTTTCCCCAAGAATTTGTTAATGTTTCATTGCCTGTTAAATTTCTCAAAGATACAAAATAAAAGATGATAAAACTGAAAATCCAACCTGAATAAATAAGTAATAACTGTTTGATTTTAGTTAGGTCTTTCTGCCAATAATTAATTAATAAAGCACTACCACCAATACTTGCCAAAATAAAGATAGAAGGATGAGAAAACCAAATAGCGATCGCTCCGACTAAAGCAGATTTAATTATCTGACTTTGGTTTAATTTTTGTTCTAGCAAAGGTAGTAATAATAGATATAAAAGGAGAGCGATCGCTACATCATTAGAATATTGTTTGACTTCTGCTGAGTAATAGACTAAATATTGTAAGTTGGCAAATAAGGTTAAACCAATTATTATAGCAGATTTAGCCATCCATTTTTTGGCTAATTCATAAAATAAAAATAATGAACCGATACCACAAATTAAGGGAAATAGTCGCAAGGCATATTCATTATTTCCTAATATCTGAACTGCTAATTTTTCTATAATTAGAAAACCTATTGGCGCACCTTGGTCATAATCTAAAGGTTGGAATAATTCTAGATAGGAACGATTGACAATATTCAGGGCTAAAACTGCTTCATCTGCCCAGAGAGAACGATTAGATAAATATTGAATTAACCTCATGGCTACCCCAAAAGCAATTATTAAATAAGGTAGTATTGGAGTGTCAAATAAAAATTTAAAATCTGGTAAATATAACTTTTGATTTTTCATAAAGATCGGAAAGAAGAAAGAAGAAAGAAGGAAGAAGTTGGAACAGAAGGAAAAACCTTACAGAAGGTAGATATTTTCCCAATTTTTTACACGCTCCGATACCAACGGACATGATATTAAATCTAACATTAATAAGATTTTGTTGGGTTTCGTTACAACTATTTTGGTGATTTACACTCTAACATTAATAAGATTTTGTTGGGTTTCGTTACAACTATTTTGGTGATTTACACCTTAACATTAATAAGATTTTGTTGGGTTTCTTTACAACTATTTTAGTGATTTACACCTTAACATTAATAAGATTTTGTTGGGTTTCGTTCCTCAACCCAACCTACAACTATTTTGGTGATTTACATCCTAATTCTTTCTACTCCCTACTCCCTAGTCCCTAGTAACTAAATACTTCCCAAAAAATGGTAAACCTGCTATTGCGGGTAATAAATAACGGGATGTACAAAGTAATCCTAAAGCTGCTCCAACTTCTTGAGGAAAATAAGGTTGATAAAACAGAATAAACGCAGCATCACGAGTACCAACTCCAGCAAATGTTAATGGTAATAATCCTGCTAAAATTGCTAAAGAAGATAATGCTAAACTCTCTATAAATGGTGCTTTAGCATTTAACGCTAAAATAAAAAACCAGATTTGTGATAAATGCCCGAACCAGATAAATAGAGAGAGAGTAGCAAATTTTATTAATTGTAATTTATCGTGCCAAAAATACCTGTGCATTTCTATCCAAGAATTTTCTAAACTATCAATTTTCAAACTCATTTTCTTGGGGGCAATTTTTCGGGAAGTTGCAAAAAATATACTGGCAATTTTACGAGAAGATAATAATAATAATCCGATGATTAAACCTGATGCAACTCCAGCAGTCATCATCCAAAATAATAAGTCTTTTTCTGGATAAACAATTAAACCAAAAACACACCAAATCAATAAAGAAATTAAGTCACAAGATTTTTCAAAGATGACTAGAGATAAAGATAAAGTTCCTTCTAAATGCCCCCTTTGTTTCATAAAATAAGCTTTGACAATATCTCCCATTTTTGAGGGCAATATCATGTTTAAAACACTGGCAGCTAATATTAATTCGTTAGCTTCTCTAAAGTTGAGATAAGATGATGATTTTCTCCCTTTTTTTGGCATTAACTGTTGTAGTCGCCAAGCTGTTAACATTGTCAAAGGAATTATCATACTGATACTGATTATCATCCATATTGGGTTAGAGTTTTGAAATACTTTTATTAGTCCAGAAAAGTCAATTTTCCAGTAGATAGCTATGAGAATAAGTAAGCTGATAATTAGAGAAATTAGTCGTTTCATTCTAGTAGATTTATTAGACGGCTTAATTATTATAGTTGTGTCAGTCCACAACTTTGAAAAATTGAAGCTAAAAACTGAGTAAGCATTCAGCAGTCAGAAGTCAGCAGTCAACTATCTATTTTATTTTGAGATAAAAGCTTTATGATACGGTTCCCGATAAATCAGCAATTTTATCTGACTAAAAAATTCAACTTTCACTTTCTTTATTCGTTTAAATATCTTCCTTAAGGTTGAAGTTTTTATTGCTGAAGTGCTGACAGCTAATATCTGAATGCTTACAAAGCAGTCAGAAGTCAGCAGTCAACTATCTATTTTATTTTGAGATAAAAGCTTTATGATACGGTTCCCGATAAATCAGCAATTTTATCTGACTAAAAAATTCAACTTTTACTTTCTTTATTCGTTTAAATATCTTCCTTAAGGTTGAAGTTTTTATTGCTGAAGTGCTGACAGCTAATAGCTGAATGCTTACAAAACTGATAACTGATATGAGCAACCCTATTTAGCTATTTTAATTGTTGATTTAACCAGTTTTCCAAATCTACTACAGTTGCTAAATCAAAAATTTCATCACCTAAAATATCTAATTTTTCCAGAGATAACTGTTCTATTTTAGCTTGGATTTCTGGAGCTATTTCTCCAAATTTTCGCCGAATTTGACGTTTAACTAATATCCCTATTCCTTCCTCTCTTCCAATTCCAATTCCAATTTCTATTCCTGCGCTTTTTGCTAGAGAAATTTCTGCTTTTCTATCTTCTATCAATATTTCCTGTTTCTGTATTTCCTCTAATTCTTCATTATTTAAGTTCGCCCGATTTGCTATATTTAATGCTGCTTTTATTTCTGATACTTTTTCCAATGAGTTGGGTATTATTTTTAAACTTGGTGCTGATTTCAGAAAATATATCCATTTCTCACTTAGGGTTTCTAAAGCTGATAATTCTTTCTTAAATTTAGGTAATTCCAGAAACATTAATGTTAATTCATCTCGATAATTAAATAACTCTTTCTCTTCTTTAAATCTAAACTTAGTAATGATTTCTTCGGATTCCTCAAATAAAATAAAATCAGTAATTGTTAAACCGATAAAAGGTTTCAACATTCTATAACCTTGACCCACATCTAATTGATTTCCATAAGCCTTAGCTAAATTATAAATTACTCGTTTTTCAAAATCTTCTACATTCAAAACTTGCATTTCAATAATCACAGTCGAACCATTATTTAAAATTGCTTTAACATCTACATAAGTCTCCTTGAGAGTATTAGTAACTCCAGGATTATAAGGGTTGATTATTTTCAGGGATTGAATAATATTTTGATTGTTATAAACAATAGCATTGAGAAAACTAATCAGAATATTTTGACTGTGAATAGAACCAAATATTTTTTTAAAAGCAAAGTCAGTTTTGGGGCTGATAAATTTCATTTTATATATTTTCCTGAACTGATATTATTTATAGCAGGGAACAGGGAACAGGGAACAGGAAACAGGAAACACTTTTTCAACTGTTCCCCAGTCTAAGATTGATCATCAGTCCATGTCCTAACCGCCTTGGCGGTTGCTATATCAGGACTTACGCATGAACGCTATTGGTAGGGTGCGTTTTGCTGCGCGACATGAAAAGCGTAGCGTAACCCACCGATACTCCATATATATTGCCTTTGCGTAAGTCCTATATATGATAAACTATGCTGATGGTAATTTCGTCAAGTTACTATCCTAACAGACATAAAAACTTTGAGGGGTTTAGAAACCAAACCCCTACAAAATCCCTACAGCGCTTTTCACTCTCGATAAACCACATCGAACCAAAATCTAGTAAAGACCTTGTATGCAACATCCTTACTGTGGTTTACTTAAATGAAAACCGCTGTAATTATTAATTATCCATTATTAATTATCCATTACAACTTGAACTATCAAAATTAAACTCATACTGATATAACTTAGACTCATCACTAACGTCAAATGATTCTTTAGCTACCGCATCCAAAGCAGCATCATCCAAAATTGTCGAACCACTTTCTAATAACAACTTTGGTCCGACACTAATACTACCATCAGGATTCACCAAAACTCCCACGATCGCCTTACCTTCCAACTTTTGCCTGCAAGCAGCATCTGGATAAATACCAGAAATAGCTCTAGGTTGAGTCAAACTTTCTTCACCCAACCCTAATTCGATCGCCCACTGCGTATAAGCATCAAAAGCACCTAAAGCTAAATTCCTTGACTGCGACTCTTCAGCAAGTGCAGCATCTGCTTCCTCTAGTTCCTTGAGTCTATCTAACATCGAACCCTCAAATTTTGCTTCCCCTTTTTTTGATGGAGATGATTCAGAAGTAGGTGTTATTTCCTCCTCTGATGTTGACGGTTGTGTTTCTTCCAAATTGTTAGCAGCTAAATTTTCTTCTGGGGTGGGAGATGCTTCAGCTTCAGAATTAGGAGTAGTTTCAGCTTTTTCTGATAATAAACTTTCCAGCTCTTTTTGGGTTTCTAATTTGGGAGACGCTTTAGCAGTAGGAACAACTGACAGTGTTTCCGGTTCAGATTTTTCGGTTTCCGTAGGAGTGATAATAATAATCTTTCCTTGTTTGACTTCTTCCCTGATCTTGTCTAGAGTCTTGCCATCCCATAATTCTTCAAGTATGGAACTTTTGGGCGGTTCATTTTCAGTAGTTTGCTCTGGAGGTAAGGTAGTTTTTGGAGTTACGGCAACTGTCTCTGGTTCAGACTTTTCGATTTCTGGTTCAGACTTTTCAGTTTCATTTTTTGAGGGAGTGACAATAATAATTGTTTCTTGTTTTGCTTCCTCCTGTATCTCATCTAGAGTTTTGCCATCCCATAATTCTTCAAGTATGGAACTTTTGGGCGGTTCATTTTCAGTAGTTTGCTCTGGAGGTAAGATAGTTTCTGGAGTTACGGCAACTGTTTCTGGTTCAGATTTTTCGGTTTCCTTTGGTCGGGGAACGATCACAATAATCTTTCCTTGTTTTGCTTCTTCCTGTATCTGGTTCAGAGTTTTGCCATCCCATAATTGTTCGAGTATTGACTCTTTTGGCGATTCATTTTCAGAAGTCTGCTTTGGAGATAAAGTAGTTTCTGGAGTTGCTGCTGCTACAGAAGTTTCTTCTGTGGGAATAACAGCAGTTTCTTCTGGTTGAGTATCGGTGTTATTTTCTGTGGGAATAACAGCAATTTGATTTTCGGGTTTATCTTGATAACGTTCTGGAGGTAATTCTAAACCGTCTGAGTATGATCCAGTAAATTTTTCTGTAGATGGAACTTCTTGAGAAGTTGTCTCTGGAGTTGAACCACGAGATAAACCTGAGTCATTAACTTCATTAGTCAAGTTTTGATTTTTCCTAATTTGATACTCATCTAATATACTTTGATTTGGAGGTTGTGGTGGTTCAATGGGATATCTATCTATAGGTGGAAAATTTGTACTAGGTACTGGAGATGGAAATATTGTGCTTCGTGGGATTGGAGATGGAAATGTTGTGGTTTGTGGTGTTGGAGATGGAAATGTTGTGTTTTGTGGTGTTGGGGATGGAAATGTTGGAACCTCTAGTGCTGGTGGTGGAAATATTGGGGTTTGTGGTGCTACTGCTCTACCTGGTATGGTATCGGAAAATTCTAGTTCTATTGAAGGCTGATTTTTCAGCAACTCAGAAGCAGTAGGACTTGGAGCTGCAGGACTTGGAGCTGCAGGACTTGGAGCTGCAGGAGATGATTCTGATAATTTGTAATCTGAGGGATCTAATGGAATGGTGGGTAAGTCTGAAGATGAGGATGAAGACAAAGGTGGTATTTCACCTGGAGTTGTTGGTGCAGTTAGGGAAATCTCAGATGGTACTGTAGAGAATTTAATTTCTTCTTCTGGTTGAGGTAAACGTTGGAGTTGTTCTGGAGTTAATTCGATAAATCCTACTGTTGGTGGTAGTTTAGCTTTCTCAGAAAATAGGGAGAGTTTTGGTAAGTTAACTCCTAGAATAGTATGGATAATTACAGAAGTAAAGAGTCCTATCCATATTGGGTGATTCAAGGAGTCTTTGAAGAAAGGTTGTTCAATTGGTTGTTCTAATTCTAGGGAAGAAAAGTTAGACATCTAGGGGACTCCTATAAAAATAAAATTTTAATTTAATAATTTAATTTAATCACAAAAGAAGTAAGAAGTAAGAAGGAAGAAGGAATCACAAAACCTTAAACTTACAGCAAATTCCAAGCATAAGACGTACAGATATAGATATTAATAGTTAAATCTTACCAGTGCGATTTTTCGGGAACCGTGCATCTTAATATCATGTCCGGTTAAATAGTTATAATTAAAGTTATCCTGTAGGGGTTTGGTTTCTAAATCCCTGATGCGCTAGGGTTTGGTCTCCAAACCCCTACGATAAAATGTGACAATCTAGTTAATGAAATTCTATACAAACAAAAACTTTTTTATCACGCTCTTATCCGGACATGATATTACTCCTGTGGATGGATGTACTTCGCTCAACTGGAATCTGCTGTAAATCAGTAACTATCCAAAATTAATTACAAGTTCTCAGGACTTACGCACCACACCACATATATAGTGTTTAAAACTATAACATTATAGTTTTTTAACTCTATATTATAGTACCTTTGCGTAAGTTCTGATTCTATTAGAAATATCCGATTTTATCTATAAATTACCAATTATTTTTTTCCTCTTCCCTCTCTCAACAGTTGCAGTTTAACAAATAATATGTTAAATCGCAACATTAAGTTGGCATTCATGGGTACTTCCTCGGAAATAGAGAATTTTCATTATTCACAACTTGTCAATCATTTACCGGAAATATGATATATATTTATACTATGAATATATCTAACAGGACTTACGCAGGTAAACCCGGTTTCTGGGTTTATCGTAGATATTTATTGTTAAAAACAATGATTTACTCTAGAAACCAGGTTTCTTTGGGTAAGTTCTGTCTAAAAAATATCTCTTTTATTCGACATGACAGAATTTTATACTTGGAAAGGATACCGCTGTGCTTATGAATTATATTCTCAAAAACAGGGTGATACTACTCACATACCTTTATTACTAATACATCCAATTGGTGTTGGTTTATCCAAATTTTTCTGGCATAGATTTTGTTCTTTATGGCAGGAGAAAAATTTCCCCAATCCTATTTACAATCCTGATTTATTAGGGTGTGGTGAAAGTGATATGCCATCTGTGGGATATTACCCTGTGGATTGGGCGGAACAATTACAATATTTTTTAGAGACAATTGTACAAAAACCAGTAATTGTAATTGTACAGGGTGGTTTATTTCCTGTGGCTGTATCTTTAGTAAAACTGCAACAAAAATCAAATTTAATTGATCGTTTAATTTTGTCAGGACCTCCTCAATTAGAATTAATGCAAAGAGCTAGTTCAGCTATGACAAATAAATTGAGATGGAATCTTTTTTATTCGCCAATTGGGAAAGCTTTTTATCGCTATGCACGGAGGAGAAAATTTTTAGATTCTTTCTCCAAAAAACAATTATTTGCTAATCCTAATCAAGTCGATGAAGAATGGTTAGATACTTTAGAAGAAGGAGCCAAAAATCCCCAAAGTCAATATGCAGTTTTTTCTTTTTTAGCAGGTTTTTGGAGACAGGATTTTAGTCAGGCGATCGCTGAAATAAATCAACGGACTTTAGTATTAGTTGGAAATCAAGCATCAACTATTACTAAAACTAAAAAAACTGAAACTCCAGAAGAAAGAATGAATACTTATATAAAATATTTGCCTCAAGCAAAAGGTAAACAAATATCAGGAAAAAATGTTTTACCTTATGAGTCAACAGCAGAATTTGTTCAATCTGTTAGTGAGTTTTTACCATAGAAATTTCCATATTTGTGAGGTAAGTTCATTAATTAATAATTAATAATTAGGGCTTGCTGATTAAATATCAAAGTTTTTACTAGCAAAACTTTCAGCATTTATAGATACTAAATTCCCTATTTTCTATTGCCTATTGCCTATTTTCTATTGCCTATTCCCTATTGCCTATTGCCTATTGCCTATTCCCTGTTCCCTATTCCCTATTCCCTGTTCCCTAATTATTAATTATAACGATCTTTTAGGTATAAAATCAAATGACTATAGTTGAAAATAATAGTAAAAATGAAACACTAAACCCAATTATTTTAGTTGTAGATGATAACCAAATAAATGTTAAATTGTTAGTTAGTGTTTTAAAGAAATATAACTTCGATACTTTAGTATCTTTTAGTGGTGAAGATTGTTTAAAACAAGCAAGAGAAAATAATCCAGATATTATTTTGCTTGATGTTGTGATGCCGGGAATGGATGGTTTTGAAACCTGCAAGCGTTTAAAAGAAAATACAGAAACTAAAGATATTCCGGTAATTTTTATGACAGCTTTATCAGAGATAGAAGATAAAATTACTGGGTTTCAACTGGGAGCAGTAGATTATGTTATTAAACCAATTAAAATAGACGAAGTTTTAGCTAGAATAAAAGTACATACAAAACTGCGAGAATTAAACAAAAAATTAGAGAAAAAAAATATACTACTTGAAGAAGAAATTCAACAAAGAATAAGAGCAGAAGCAAAGCTGCAAAAAACCTTAGAACAGTTGCAAGTAGCTCAAAAGGAAATTATTGCTAAAGAAAGACTTGCTTATTTAAGTAATTTAACTTCAGGTATTGCCCATGAACTTTGTAATCCTCTTAATTTTGTTCAGAATTTTGCCCAACTTTCCTCAGAATTATTAGATGAATTTATAGAGGAATTAAATTTAGAAACTAATAATATTGAAGCTGAAAGATTTGATGAATTTACAGAAATAATTAATGAGCTAAAACATAATGCAGATGGAATTTATCAACATGGTAAAAGAGCTGAAAGAATTATTAAAATGATGGTAAAACACGCCAAACTTCATAATAATCAGTTACGCTCTAGTCAACTGAATCAAATTTTACAGGAATCATTGCAAATTGCTAGTGATACTCTCTGGAAAAAACAGAATTTTTCCATCAAAATTAATACAAATTATGATCAGTCAATTGGTGAAGTTATTGTATCACATTCTGATATAGTTCAGGCTTTTATCAATATACTTGATAATTCCTATTATGCTCTAAAGTTTAAGTCAGAAAAACAGGAGTCTAATAATCAAGATTTTATGCCAACTATATCTGTGAAAACTGCCAATTTAGGAAAAAAAGTAGAAATTAAAATTTATGATAATGGAATAGGAATTGATGCCAAAGTTAGAGATAAAATTTTTAATCCATTTCTCACAACTAAACCGCCTGGAGAGGGAATAGGTTTGGGTTTATCTCTTACTTATCAAATTATTGTTGGGCAACATCATGGCAGTATTAAAATAGAAACTGAATTGGGAGAATATACTGAATTTATTATAGAAATTCCTGTCAGAGAATAATTAATAATTATCTCTTTATTATAAGGAATAGGATTGACTAAAAAGAGTGTTTTTATTTCTCTTGGTCGATATTTTTTGGTAAATATAATAATAGTATAAGGGAAAACTATTGTAGTCAGTTAATGAAATTCGCTGTATAATCAGAGTAATGAGGGCTTGCTGAATCAATATAAAAGCCTTTACCAATAAAATTTTTAACATTTTTTTTGTCAAAAAAAGTGCAAAAAGTTAGGAGAAAAAGTTGAGTATTACAGAAAAATTAAGAGATAATTATTAAAACTAATTCCTTGATAATTCCCATTTTTCCTAACTCTTAACTACTCCCTACTCCCTACCTCCACCATCAGACTGAAGAAGCGCAAATCCTAATTAATTGTCCTGTTAAAAAAACTTAAAAGTAAGAAAAAAAGATAAAGATTTAAGTTAGTAAATTAATTCATTGTAAACTTTTAAAAAAGTACAGTTCCTTGTGTTACCTGTAGAATTTGACAAAATAATTGGAGAAAAATTAATGCAAACTGCCTCTAAACCAGAAACAACAATTAACCATTTCCCATTAGAAACTATTACCCTGGATGTGAGTGGGATGAAATGTGCTGGATGTGTCAAAGCAGTCGAACGACAACTGACTCAACAAACAGGTGTTGTTTCAGCTCGCGTCAACTTAGCAACCGAAGTCGCAACAGTTGAATGTGAAAAAAACCTGATCGATCCAAATACCCTCGCTCAAAAACTTACAAATAATGGTTTCCCAACTCAACCCCGTCTCGATACCTCGGAAATAGATGCTGCCCAAAAACAAAGCGAACGTCATCGCCAAGAAATGAAACAACAAATTTGGCGAATAGCGATCGCTTCTTTGTTACTACTTTTCTCAGTTATCGGACATTTAGATCATTTCATCGGTGTCAAAATTTCGATCCTGGGAAATATTTGGTTTCATGCAGCATTAGCTACCACCGCGCTATTATTGCCAGGACGAGAAATTATTATTGATGGTGTCCGTAGTTTGTTACGCAACTCACCCAATATGAATACTTTAATTGGTTTAGGTGCTGTGACTGCTTATACTGCTAGTATTGTTGCCTTGTTATTTCCAGGATTGGGGTGGGAATGTTTTTTTGACGAACCTGTAATGATTCTTGGTTGCATTCTTTTAGGCAAAACCCTGGAGCAACAAGCAAGATATCGAGCAGCATCTACTTTACATTCATTAATTTCACTGCAACCAGCAACCGCACATTTAGTTCCCCCACCCGACGGCAACAATAATTCTTCTGAATCTCTAGAAATCCCTGCTTCACAAGTCAAAGTAGGAGAATATTTACAAGTGTTACCTGGAGAAAAATTTCCTGTGGATGGTAAAATATCTGATGGTAAAACCACCGTCGATGAATCTATGTTAACTGGGGAAGCAATACCTGTAGTCAGAGAAGTTGGCGCGAATGTGGTAGCAGGAACTATTAATAAGTCTAGCGCTATAGTTATGCAGGCAACTCGCACAGGTTCGGAAACTACATTAGCTCAAATTGTCAAATTAGTCGAAACTGCCCAAACTAGAAAAGCTCCTATTCAAAATTTAGCAGATACGGTGGCAGGATATTTTACTTATGGCGTAATGACTATTGCTACTTTGACATTTTTATTCTGGTATTTTGTCGGTACTAATATTTGGTCTCAGGTTTTACAAACATCTAGTCACACAGAAATGATGATGAGTCATTTTACTTCTCCTCTACTTTTGAGTTTGAAATTAGCGATCGCTGTTTTGGTTATTGCTTGTCCTTGTGCTTTAGGTTTGGCAACACCTACTGCTATATTGGTAGGTTCGAGTATAGGAGCGCAAAGGGGTTTATTGATTAAAGGTGGGGATATTTTAGAAAAAGTACATCAGTTAGATACTATCGTTTTCGACAAAACTGGAACTTTAACTACCGGACATCCGACTGTCACCGATATTATTGGAGATAACCCCAAATGGTTATTAGAGGTTGCTGCTACTGTGGAAAGTGGTGCGAGTCATCCTTTAGCAGAAGCAATTTTACAAAAAGCAGAGCAAGAAAATGTTACCTTATTGCCAGCAACAGATTTTTATACTGAACCTGGTTTAGGAATATCTGCGGTTGTCGATGGTAAAACAGCTTTGGTTGGAAACTGGGAATGGTTGCATCAACATCAAATTATAGTTCAGCACGAAAATATTCCTACTTTAGTAGGTAAAACCGCAGTTTATGTAGCTGTCAATGGAATGTTCTTGGGAGTTATCGGAGTTAGTGATGTTTTGCGGAATGATGCTCAAACAACAGTTAAACTTCTGCAAAATATGGGTTTAAAAGTAATATTATTAACAGGCGATCGCTCTTCTGTTGCCATAGCTATTGGCAAACAGTTAGGTTTAGCTGCTGACAATATTTTGGCAGAAGTACCACCCGAAGGTAAAGCAGAAGCGATCGCTACTTTACAAGCAAAAGGCGAGAAAGTGGGAATGGTAGGAGATGGTATTAATGATGCTCCTGCTCTAGCTCAAGGGAATGTGGGTATTGGGATGCAAGCAGGTACAGATGTAGCGGTAGAAACTGCTGATATTGTTTTGATGCAGGATAAATTGATGGATGTGGTGGAGTCTATTAAACTGAGTCGCACCACTTTTAACAAAATTCGTCAAAATCTATTTTGGGCGTTTGCCTATAATATTGTTGGTATTCCTGTAGCTGCGGGGGTATTGTTACCGAGTTTAGGAATAATGCTTAGTCCGGGTGCAGCAGGTGCTTTGATGGCATTTAGTTCAGTCAGTGTAGTGATGAACTCCTTATTATTGCGTAGCACATTTCGTTAAGAATAGAAGAAAAACAGAAGGGAGCATCTTGCTCCCACTGTTTTTTTGAGGAAAATTTAGGTGGTGGACTGATAAATCTAAAATGCTGCATTAGTCGTAGGTTGGGTTGAGGTACGAAACCCAACACAATTAACGAAGTCAGAACTCAGAAGTCTGAAGACTCTATATATAGAGCCTTTCGTAAGTCCTGTGTGAAAAAGATTCAGCACTCCCCCCTCAAGAAGCATTGATTAGGGTTAGTTTTAGGAGCTAGTAGTTGATAGTGGTGTGGTGCGTTACGTTTCACTAACGCACCCTACTAGATTAACACTAATAACTGATAACTGAAGATGCTCCCACTGTTATTTTGAGGAAAATTTTTGAGGTTTTTCGGCTCAAAACTGATAACTGAAACCGGAATTACGCAAAGACTCTACATATAGATATAGTGTTGAAAAACTATTGTACAATAGTTTTAGACTCTACATTTAGTATATATGTGTAAGTTCTGTGAAATAAACACAGAAGGGAGCAAGATGCTCCCACTGTTTTTTTTGAGCAAGAATCGACTTGAGCAGTTGTCCCTATCGACGAAGCGGAAGCAATCTCGTGAAACCTCTGAGATTCCTATCCTTCCACTCCGTTCCAGTCGCAATGACTTAGACATATTAATCAAGATCAGGACTTACACGGGATGTACTATATATAGATCAAAAAAACTATTGTACAATAGTTTTGAACGCTATATGTAGCGTCTATGCGTAAGTCCTAAAGATTTGACAGCGGTTTTAAAATCAATAAACCACATCGCCATCAAAGAAATGTGCTAAATTATATGACAAGTGCTATAAATTGAATCATCTTCCATAGTAAAATATTCTCAAGGTAACATAATAAACATTACAGGACTTACGCATTGGTAAGGAGTTTGGGTCATTTGAAATTGCTTCACTCCTCGCGAGCAATGACAGAAACGCGTTGTTCTGCATAAGTCCTATATTAGATAGTAATATAATCAGGACTTACACAAGTGCAACGTATTTTCGTCTCATACGACCGAAGGGAAGCAATCTCAAAGCCCTGTTTTTCGTACCTCATGGGTAAGTCCTCATAATAATTAATCCTAGAAAGAAAATAAAATGAGAAGAACAATTAATTTTCAAAATATTTCCTGGTTTTGGGACTTATATCAAAGACAACTTCTTGATTTAGAGCCATCATACCAAAGACGTAGTGTTTGGAATCAAAACTATAAAGATGACTTTATTGATACAGTATTACATCAATATCCAGCACCTGCAATTTTTATATATCAAGAAATTACTCCTGAAGGATTTTCCAAAGTGAGTGTAGTTGATGGAAAACAAAGATTATCTACCCTATTTCAATTTGTTAATAATGAATTTCCTGTATATGAAAAAACTAAAATTCAACGCTTTATCGGTAAATATTTTAAAGATTTAGAAACTGAAGATAAACAAGAATTTTGGAGGTATCAATTTGCCATTGAATATTTACCATCATCTAACGAAAACATTATTGGTGATATCTTTAATCGTATTAATCGTAATGTAATTAAATTAACTCCTCAAGAGCTTCGTCATGCAAGATTTAGTGGTGATTTTATTACTCTTGCAGAGGAATTATCTACTTGGATGTTTAAGCATTTTGGAAAAAACAGTAAAAACTTTCCTAACCTTAATTCAACTTCCAGAAAACAGATGAAAGATGTTGAAATTGTAGCACAACTACTATTATTTTTAGAAGAGGGAGCAAAGTCTTATAGTGCTGATTATCTTGATAAAGCTTTTACTGAACGAGATAGTGAATGGGAAGAAAAAGATGAAATAGAAGATGAATTTCGGGAAACTATTAAATCTATAAGCAAAATATTAAATTTATCAAGAGATATTAATCTAACTAAAACTCGGTTAAAAAATCAGGCTGATTTTTACTCTCTATTTGGTGCTATTGCTGAGTTAAATCGCGAGAATATGCTAGAAATAAATGAAGATGTTGGCTCAAAAATATCTGACTTTCTAAAAATTGTAGAAGATCAAGAATTACAAAATAAATCCAAACAAGAGTTAAAGGATTTTCAACAGAAAGCATTAGATTATTATAAAGCAGTAAAATCTTCTTTTACAGATGCTGGTCCTAGAAAAACTAGAATTGAAATTATTAAATCTTTATTGAAAGGGGATATTCATTTAGAATAATTTTAAATATTATGAGATATCCTGCTATTCTAGACCGTAAATATAATCAATATCAACCCTTTGTTGAAAAAGTAGCTAAACAAGTCAAAGAAACATTATTAAACTTTTGCGATACCAAAGGATATCCTTTTACCTCTCGAATTAAAACTATTGAATCTCTAGCTGAAAAAATTGAAACGGGAAGATTTCAAAAATGGTCAGATTTAGATGACTTGTTTGCTTGTACAATTATTATCCCAACTCTATCTCACGAAAAAGAGGTGACAGAATTTTGTAAAAGTATATTTAAAACTATCAAAACAACCAAAAGAGGACAGAATAAAAAATCTCCAGATACATTTAAGTTTGATTCAACTAGAATTTGTGCTCAACTTCAAAGTAATAATGACATAATTCCAGAGAATAAATTAAGTATTTATCAAATTAAATTTGAAATTCAAATCAAAAGTGCTTTTGAACACGCTTGGTCTGTTGCAACTCACAATCTTATCTATAAAAGTTCAGAAATTGATTGGAGAAAATTACGTTTAGCTGCACAAATAAAAGCAACGGTTGAACAATTAGATATGTTAATACTTGCTTTTGAAAAAACTTCCGAATTTATTGAAAATAATGATTACCTAGAAATCAAAAATAAACAATTTTTAGTCGCAGAAATAAATAAATTATTTCAAACTAAAAAAATACCTGATGAGCTTAAGCCAAAAGATATGAGTCGTTTTTGTGATAACTTATATCGTCTGTTAATTAATGTAGTTGAAGAACAACAAATTCAAGAAAAAGTTAAAGCAGTAATCCAGAAAATTCAATCAACAAAAACAAATCAAATTCCACTCAGTATTTCATTATTTCAATATTTTATTAGCATTTTGATATCTGAGAAAATAATGATTGATTCTTCTATAAATAGATATTATTGGCATATTACCCAAGAAGTTATAACTTTGTATCCAGAACTAAATAATATTAATTCTACTTTTGATTATGAAGAAAATAAGTTTTAGTGTTTGGTTATAGTAATTTAATTTATTAGCTTATACTGTTAGTCTCCACTAATTTCAACCAATGATTCACCAGACTCTAGAATTTCTAATGCTTCTAGTAAAGTAGCACTTAAAATTTTTCGGAACCGAGAATTTGAGGTATTACCACAGGTTAACCAGATAATTTGAGGTGGTGAGTCAAGGGGATTGACTAGATCGACAAAATCACTATCTTTAGTTATCAAGATAACGTTTTGAGCTTTTTCTGCTTCAAAAATCTCAAAGTCTTCAGCATCTCTCAAACCAATATCCCGTACAGCTAATGCTGTTATTCCAAAAGTTTCCCTAATCCAAGTCGCGATCGCAGGCGACAGTTGTGCATGTATCCAAATTATCATACAACTAGCACAGGATGATTAAGTTTACGGGAAGCATATAAAAGCGCTGCTTGCAAATCATTGGCCTCTAGATCTGGCATTTCTTCCCAGA
The DNA here is from genome assembly GCF_035285525.1 of Okeania sp. Taxonomy (GTDB): domain Bacteria; phylum Cyanobacteriota; class Cyanobacteriia; order Cyanobacteriales; family Microcoleaceae; genus Trichodesmium. Next base: position 34,679 of record NZ_JAYKGW010000165.1, read on the forward strand.
TTTGTTCGGCACTCAGTCCAGCAGCAAATAAATCTAGTACATCTGATACCCTAATTCTCAAACCTCGGATACAAAGGCAGCCACTACATTGTTTAGGGTTAATCGTAATTCTTTTGAGTAATTCTGACATATAGTTTTACTCCAGAACGAATTTTTATGTCGCTACAGTTGTCAAGGATTTCTATTTTATGAAAATTCTAACACTTTTTTGTTGATTACCTATTCCCTGTTCCCTCTCTTTAGAAAAATTAATTATACATCTTGTTAAATACCTCTTCCCTGTTCCCTTTCTCAACAAAGAAACCAACCTTACCTCCATAAGCACGATACAAATTTTCTTCCTGCAATACAACTTGCCGATCGCCAACAGCAAGTAACTCCTTATTTAACAGAATTAAATCATCAAAATTAGTAATAGATTCCCCCAAATCATGGTTAACAACAACCACAATTTTTCCAACTTCAGCTAACTCGTGAAAAATGTCAAAAAGAATATTTTCAGTCTTCTGATCTACCCCAACAAACGGCTCATCAAAACAAAAAATATCTGCTTCCTGAGCTAAAGCTCGCGCTAAAAAAACTCGTTGCTGTTGACCGCCAGAAAGTTGACCGATAGAGCGATCGCGATAACCATCCATTCCTACCCTGATTAACGCCTCAAATGCTATCCGGCGACTCATACTAGAAAAACGACGAAACCAACCAGTTTTGCGCACTCGCCCCATCATTACCACATCCCAGACAGTCGCAGGATATGTCCAATCAATTTGCGATCGCTGAGGTACATAAGCAACTTTTTCTAACTGTTCCGGAAGTGGTTTCTCATTATAGGTTACAGAACCGTTACTCAGAGCAATTAATCCTAGCATTCCTTTTAATAAGGTACTTTTTCCTGCGCCATTAGGGCCAATAATACCTGTTAACCTTCCTGCCTGTATCTGTAGAGTAATATTTCGCAATGCCTCAACCGTGCGATAATAAACTCCTAAATGACTAACTGTAATTTTGGCTTGATTCATTAATAATAACTCCTATGTAGCACAGGTATCTTGCCTGTAAAAGGCATACCTCGCTTAAACAAAATTTGCTGTATATTTATGATATAAATTATCGAAAAAAAGTGAAATATTGTCAATTAAATCAAAATCAAATCAATTCTTATGAAAAAATTACCAATTACTTCTTCCGATTCCCTGTTCCCGATTCCCTGTTCCCGATTCCCGATTCCCTGTTCCCTATTCCCTATTTTATTAGGATTATTAATTAGTAGTTGTACGGCTCCATCTGCAAATATTTCTCCTGAAAATGAGGATAAACTTTTAGTAGTTTCCACAAGTACCATCATTGCCGATATGACAGAAAAAATAGGTGGGGATGAAATTGAGCATCAGGGAATTTTGGAACCGGGAGCAGATCCTCATATTTATGAACCTGTACCTGCTGATAGTGTGGCTTTTGAGAAAGCAAATTTAATTTTTTATAATGGGTATCATTTAGAACCTGGTTTAATTAAACTTATTAATTCTGCGGGTATGAAAGCGCAAAAGTTAGCAGTAGCAGAAAAAGTGACACCGTTACAAAGTCCGAAGGAGGGAGAGTTGGTGCCAGATCCCCACGTTTGGGGTGATGCAGAAAATGGAATTGTGATGGTGAATGCTATTCGGGATGCTTTGATTGAGTTATCACCGGAAGATAAAGAGGTGTTTATGGAGAATGCTGCCAAATTAGTTGAGGAGTTACGACAGGTTGATATTTGGATTAGCAAACAAATTGCAACTATTCCAGAAAATCAGCGCCGACTGGTGACTACCCATGATGCTTTTAAATATTATGTGAAAGCTTATGGTTTAGAAATGATGGGAACTTTGATTGGGATGAGTACGGAGGAACAACCTAGTGCGCAAACGGTGAAAAATTTAGCAGAGGAGATTAAGAAAACTAGGGTTCCTGCTATTTTTGCGGAGACTACTATTAATCCTCAGTTAATTACTACTGTTGCGGATGAAGCAGGGGTAAAGTTGGCAGCTAGGGAGTTGTATTCTGATTCTATTGGCGCTTCTGGGAGTGAAGGGGATAGTTATGTAAAAATGTTGATCTCTAATACTCAGGCAATAGTGGAAGCTTTGGGTGGAGAGTATTCTGCTTTTGAGTTACAAACAAAATCGACTGCGGAGGGTAATTAACGGAAAAGTTACAGCAGATTTCTGGCAAATAGGAAATCAGACTTTGTAGGGGCGGGTTTCATTATTAAGTTAAGGAGTCTTCACCGATAAGTTAGCTAAACCCGCCCCATGAGATCGCGCACCCTCTAACGGGGCGGGGTTTATAAAATCCCTAAACAGGTTTCTAAAATTATTTGGGGGGATGGGGAGTTGGGGCTATCAACAGCAGATCATAAAGATCGCCAAGGATTGAAATCCTGGGCTGATAGCTTAAGTTATCTAAAGATGACTAGATGATCTAAAGTCACTAAGCAATTGGTATTTTAATAATAAATTCTGTTCCTTCATCCACATTACTAACACAAATTAGCTCTCCAGAATGATGCTCAACGACAATTTCATAGCTAGTATACAATCCCAAACCAGTACCTGAACCTACTGGTTTAGTGGTAAAAAATGGGTCGAATATTTTATTAACAATTTCTGGTAAAATTCCCGGGCCGTTATCAGCAATTTTAATTTCAATGAATTGATTTTCAGTTATTGCTGTAGTAATTGTCATAATAGGAAGAAAATCAGATTTTTTTCTCTTAATACTAACTTCATTTAAAGCATCAATACCATTACTTATAATATTAAAAAATACTTGGTTTAACTGATTAGGATAACAAGTAACTAATGGTAATTTTCCATAATTTTTCATCACTTTGATTTCGGGATATTTGACTGCACAATCTCTCTCTGGAAAATTTTTCAACCGATGTTGTAAAATTAGCAAAGTAGATTCAATCCCTTCGTGGATATCTGCTTTTTTAATTTCCGATTCGTCTAAACGAGAAAAATTTCGCAACGAAGTTACTATATCCCTAATCCGTTTTGAACCTGCTTCCATCGAATCTAATAACTTTTGCAAATCTTCTGCCAAAAAATCTAAATCTATATCTTCAATTATTTCTTCAATTTCAGCCGTCGGTTTCGGATAGGTATCTTGATAAGCAGTAACTAAATCTAACAAGTCACCAACGTATAAACTTGCTGGTTGAAGATTGGCATAAATAAAATTAATTGGGTTGTTAATTTCATGGGCAACACCTGCTACCATTTGACCTAAAGAAGACATTTTTTCACTGTGAATTAATTGGGCTTGGGTTTTTTGTAAATTTGTCAATGCTTGCTCTAAATCAAAAGCTTTTTGACTCAGAGCTTGAGTTTTTTTCTCCACTTCTGCTTCTAAGGTTTGAGAATAGTTTTCTACTTGTTGATACAAGCGGGCATTTTCAATTGAAATGGCAGCTTGTGAAGTTAAAATTTGTAATGTTTCAATCCGAGCGCTGGTAAATGCTCCCACTGTGAGATTATTTTCTAAATACAAAATAGCAATTAATTTTCCTTGCTTGGTAATAGGAGTGCATAAAACTGATTTTGGTTGCTTGCTAATGATGTAGCGATCGCCTGCAAATTCAGGTATTGCACTCAAGTTATCAAAAACTGTGATTCTTTTATTTCTAGCAACGGAATAAATTAAGCTTTGAGGTAATTCTTGACATTGAGAAAGAGGGGTTTGCAAGTTTTCTATATGGTTTTGACTAGCCTTGGCCACAACTAACCATCCTGCTTCTTGATGAATCACTAAAAATCCTGTTTCTGCGCCTCCATTAGCGATCGCAACTTCCATGAGAGTGGCTAAAAGTTTCTCTAATTCTATTTCCTCGGAAATAGCTTGAGCTGCTGTCATCACTGCTGGAAAATCTAATAGATTGGAGTTTTGGCTGTTTGTAGTGTTCTTAATGCTTCTCCTGGCACTGGTAGAAATCGTTTCCTCAGAGCTACTTGCTAGCTTAGTTGCTTGCAGAATAACTTCTAGCAGTTGTGGATATTTTTCTTCTAAATAGACAATTTTTCCCTTCGCTCCCCACCTTGCATAACAGTAGTAGGCTTCTTGCATATATCCAGCAGCAACTTTTTCTTTTCCCCAATGCAGATAAAATTTAGCTGCTAGTTCATTTGCTAAGGCTTCTTCATGAATATATTCATTTTCTTTGGCTCCAACGATTGCGCAATCATACCAATCTGCTGCTTCATAATTTTTGCCTAAAAGCCGACATTTTTCTGCTTCTAATAAATCAACTCTATGTTGATGATTCATGGGAGCATAATGCGCCCATTCCATCAGAGTAGTTTGATAAATTTGCACTTTTTCTAGAGTTTCAGTTTGCTCAATTTCACATTCTGTAGAGCAGATTGCCAAGTGAGTTAAGCCAGCATAAAAATTGAAAACTGCCATGTAAGTTGCTCCGGCAATGGTGGCTAAAAAACAATTAGCTTCGGCAATGTAATTTAGAGCATTAATATAGTTGCTGAAAAAATAGGCAACCATCAGTTTACCGATATAAACAGCAGCTAATGCACTTAATTCACTATTCTGATGATGTTGAGGAATCATTACTGTTTCATCATAAGCACTTCCATTTAGGACATCCGGTTCCTCCATCGCGGTTCGTAAATTCTGCACCATCTGCTGTTTCATTTTGACAAAAACCAGAGAAGAATCTTGCTTCATTTGAGATAAAACCACACAGTAATGTTCGACTTCTGACTCCCAGTCATCCAGACAGACTCCAGCAAATAAACTACTATCTAAATAGTTATCAGCATTGTGTCCAGCACTGAAAAAATCACCTGTTTCCATTCCCACTAGATAACCCTCTTTCATCATAGGAATAGTGTTTCTCAAAGCTTCTCGACGATGGTTAATCAAAAAGCTACACAACAGTAAACTTAGAGACTTAAATTCCCTGCCATTGAGGCGATCGAGTAGACTCAATGTTAAACGACTAAAAGCATAACCTCTTTCTACCTCGCCAAAAGAAGCACACAGTAGCATCCCATAACTAGCATACCCAATAATTGATGCTGGTGTATTGCCAAATTCTAGGGATAAACTAACCATAATGGAAGTCAGCACTGGCAGCAAAGCAAAATTCCCGATAAAAATCGGCAAAAATAACATTGCCAATAATTCCATCGTGGCGATTTTTTGTTTGTCACTCATTAAAGGGAGGTTCGTTAGTTCTGAAACCTGACTATTTGAGATGCGCTCCGCCAGAATTTGTAGAGATTTATCGCCTAAGTCTTTGTCAGCTCCTGTAGGCAGTTCAACTCCTAATTGTAATAGAGCAATTCTACCGACAGCGATCGCTTCTAACATCTGACTTTGAGCTGCTAAAGCACTAATTTTAATCTCATAAATTTTGATTTTTTCTAGTATGGTTTGGGCAGATTCCAAAACTAAGGTAGCCATTTTTTCCATACCCTCAAAATCAGCATTTAAGTAGGCAGTTTCCGTCGCAGCTATATACAGATTTAGAGTTAATTCATATTGAGTTTGCCAACAATTTTCAGTCAGTAAATCCAGCCCTATTTGCACAAAATTTCTGGCTGCTGCATAAGCAGTTGAATTTCTAGCTTTTTGTGCAGTAGTTAAGTTAAGTTTCGCCAAATTTTCCCGTTCTATTGGTTCAGTAATTAACTCAATTGCTATATTAAAATGCCCGACAATATCAAATATTTTTTCTTCTTTTTCTGTCTCAGATAAATTTTGTTGTAGTAATTTTCCAATTTGCCAATGAGTTAACTGTTTTTGGTTTTCGGGAATTAGAAAATAACCAGCCTGTTGAACCCGATCATGTAAAAATCTATATCTAGCATTTTGTTGATGATAACTTTCTTTTTTAGAGCTAAAATTCTCATTTTCTTCAAGCTGATAAAACTTATAAACATCACTAACAGGTAAAATCAAACCCTCCTGCAATGCCTTCCACAATAAAATTGCTGTATCTGTTTCTGACTGTTGTGAAACTATTGCCAAAGTTTGTAAATCAAACCCAGAACCAATACAAGCTGCTAGTTTAATAATTTCCTGAGTTCCTGTTGGTAATTTCTGCAATTGTAATGCCATAAATTCTACCACATCATCTGTAATTGCTAATACTTTAACTTGAGCAATATCACATTCCCAATGTTGAATATCCCAATTAAAGCGAATTAATTTATCATCATATAATGCTTTGATAAACTGAGTCGCAAAGAAAGGATTTCCCTTAGTTTTTTGATAAACTAATTTTGTTAAAGGTTCAGCCAGAGACGATTCACAATTTAGAGTATCTGCTACTAACTGATTCAGCTCGGACTCAATTAAAGGTAATAAAGTAATTGTATTTACTATTGACTCTATTTTTCTCAATTCATCTAAAGTTAAGATCAAGGGATGAACCGGGGAAACTTCATTATCTCGATAAGCACCTAATAATAATAAATATTTTGTCTCTGACACTAATAATTTCAGCAGATTTAATGAAGCAGAATCTGCCCATTGCAAGTCATCTAAAAATATGACTAAAGGATGTTCTTTTTGAGTGAAGACTTTCACAAATTTTTGAAATAATAAATTAAAGCGATTTTGGGAGGCTGTTCCTGATAATTCTATAGCTGGTGGTTGTTTACCAATAATATTTTCTAACTCAGGAATTACATCTATTAAAACTTGTCCGTTTTCACCCAATGCTGCCAGAATATTAGTTTTCCAAATTTCTATTTTTGCTTCTGATTCTGATAATAATTGCCCCATTAAATCTCGAAAAGCTTGCACAAAACCAGAAAAAGGAACATTACGATTAAATTGGTCATATTTGCCTTTGATAAAAAAACCTTGCTGCCGAACAATAGGTTTATGAACTTCATTAATAACGGCAGTTTTTCCTATCCCTGAAAAACCTGCAACTAACATCAATTCTCCTCTTCCTCCCCCCTTACTAAGGGGGGTTTGGGGGGGATTACTAAGGGGGGTTTGGGGGGGATTACTAACGCGGGTTTGGGGGGGATTACTAAGGGGGGTTTGGGAAGGATTACTAACGCGGGTTTGGGGAGGATTACTAAGAGGGGTTTGGGAAGAATTACTAACTCGTTCAAAAGCATCTAATAATTGATTAACTTCTATTTCCCGACCGTAGAGTTTTTCAGGAATCATAAATCTGTCACTAATATCTCGTTTCCCTATTTCAAAATCTGATATATTTCCTGTTTGTTGAAGTTGATTTAGACAGTTTTCTAAATCATGCTTAATTCCCAATGCACTCTGATAACGATTTTCGGCATTTTTTGCCATCAACTTATTAACTATATTTGACAAAATTGGAGGAATTTGTGAATTTATTTTATGGGTTTCTATAGGTTGTTTTGCTAAATGAAAATGCAATAATTCCATGGCGTTGTCGGAAACAAATGGTAATTTTCCTGTCAATAATTCATAGAAAGTGACACCCAAGGAATAAAAGTCGCTCCGATAGTCTATACCTCGATTCATTCGACCTGTTTGTTCCGGAGAAATATAGGCTAATGTACCTTCTAAAATATTAGGATTCTGAATTTCTTGAGTTTCTCGTGGCAAGAGAGAGGCAATACTAAAGTCAATTAATTGAATTTGTTTAGTGTCAGGATTAATGAGAATATTAGCAGGTTTTATATCTTTATGAATGACTCGGTTTTGGTAGAGATAGTGTAGAACTTCTGTGAGGGGGATAGCTATTTCCAGAAATTCTGTTAAAGATAAATATTTATATTGAGGATTTTTATCTGTGGTTATTTGGAGGTAATTAGATAGAGAAATTCCACCTATGTCTTCCATAATTAAAGCATAGCCATTGTCATAAACTTCTAGACTTAAGAGTTTGCTAATATTAGGAAAGTCCAGATTTTGAGCAATAGTATATTGGTTGCGAAATTGGACAATTTCGTTAAAGTTTGGGTATTTGTTTCTGAGTAGTTTAATCACAACAGGTTGTTCGTCGCTGTTACGAATACCCCGATAAACTAGAGTGCGAGTACCTGCGTACAGTTGCTCTGTGATTTGATAATTAGGTAAGTTAGGAATCATTTTGAGAATTTTTTCTATCTTTGATTAATTATAATCATTTTTATTCTATTTCCTCTTTGTTGTACCCTTTTCCCTAAAATCCAGAATTTTTTACCTCACCAGTATGGAAATTGACATATCTAATACCAAATCAGATTTTCTAAACTTGATTACAGATAAACTATCAGGACTTACGCAGATAAACCCAGAAACCCGGTACGAGGGTAGATTATTACTGCTTAAAACAACGATTTCTGCTAGAAACCGGGTTTCTTTGCGTAAATCCTAACTATATTAAAATTATGCGTCACTTCTCTACAAAACTTACATTTTGCACTTCATATAAAATTCGGTTATTTGATTAAGTATAATTACTTGTTAGTTAAACACAGTAGGGACTTTGCATGCAAGGTCTCTACAAGGTTTTAGTTATGAGAACTGAAATGATGATGTAGTTGGTTCATTAAATTGAAAAGCAATGTAATAATTGTCACAAAAAATTTAGGATTGCTATAGTTATAGCAATCCTATTTAATGTCATGTCCGGATAAGAGCGCCATCAAAAAAACTTTTTCCCTAAACCTTTCTTTCCCTTCTACCTTCCTTCTAAATCCTGATTCAAAACTATAATTGATACAAAACAACTTGATTACGTCCATTTTTTTTCGCCTGATACAACGCTCGATCTGCTTTTTGAAGAATCTCTTCTCCTGTGGTTCCATGTACAGGAAAACTCGCAACTCCCAAAGAAACAGTTATAGATGGCAAAACTTCATCCTTATTTTTTAAGGATAATTCCCTGATTCCCACACAAATATCTTCTGCTCTTTCTTTGGCAACACTTATTGGAGTATTAATTAAAATTAGAGTCATTTCCTCTCCACCGTAACGACAGGCAATATCATATCCTCTAATTTTTTGTTGCAAAAATTTTCCTAGTTCTCGAAGTACAATATCTCCAACATCGTGACCATAAGTATCGTTAAGTCGTTTAAAGCGATCGACGTCTATCATAATCACACTTAAATGTTGTTGACTTTCTTGAGCTTTGATAATTTCTTGCTTCAAAGATTCATCTAAGTAACGGCGATTATATAAACCTGTTAAAACATCGCGAATACTATCGTTTGTTAATTTTTCTCTGAGTTTGAGATTGTAAAGTCCTAGAGATATTTGTTTTGCAACGGTATGAGCTAAATTTTTTTGACGATCGCTAATTTTGTCTGAATCTTCTGTTCGTAGATAAAATAACCCCCAAATTTTGTCTTGATTTAATAAAGGAATACAAATAGTTTCAGTAGGTTGGAACTCGCGAGCAACATGATGACAAAATAATCCTGGGTGAGCATTGCTAGTAATATGAGTTTTCCCTCGTCGTAATGCCCAACAATCATTAAATTCTGCAGATATTTCACGATCTGCTAGACTGCCATAGGCACTAACACTTTGAAATTTACAATTACATTCATCTGTTAATAAGATATTACAAGAAAACCCTGGAAATAGTTTTTTGAGAAATTCTACTAGAAATTTCTGAGCGTCTGCAACTTTTTCACACATTTGTAAAGATTCCATCATCTGGTTCATAGTTGTTATTTCATAGTTGCGTTGCTCTAGTCTATGTACTGATTCTTGCAAACGTTTTACCTGTTTTCTCAGATGATTATTATTACGATATAATAGCTCAATTTTTTTAGCTTGTAGCTCTTTTATTTCCTCATTTTGCAATATAGAACTTTGATTGATCAAAACTTCCTCAAGTTTTCTAAGGGCATTGGGAAGAGTTTTGGGGCTAATTGAATCTACTAGCTCTTTCGTTCGTGAAATATCTGCCTCAATTATTACGTTTGACAACATATTTGGATTAATAGACATGGCATAAAGTACATATAACAATAAACTTACAAGTATATAATACAATAAATTGTCTTAATAGACATCTATAAAAATGCTTATTATTCAGAGACTCATAACATTTTATAGAGGTTTTGAAAGGATGTTTGGATGGTATATCCGGTTCTAAAAAACCTTTATTCTGAAGCTAAAATAAAATAAAAATTCCATAAATTATAACGGTTATAGATGAATTTTAACAAGGTACTTTTAATAACCGGATTTTATATTAATTGTAATTAAATATTGCTAATTAATATTTTTTATTACAATTGTTAACTTGTCAGTATAACGTAATCAAACACACAATTTATATTTTACAAATCTGATAAACATAAGAGACTTTTAATATTCAGCATTTCCGGCAAAATGCTGCCCAAAGAGCTATTCACTGTCAAGTATCAAAAATAATACCTCATTCTTAATAAAAATAAAGCCAACTTTTTAACTTTTGTAGTAATATAGAATTTTACCTTAATAATATCTCTTAAACAAAAAGTTTAAATAAAGCTTTTATTCCATACCAAAATCAATAGCTAATCCCTGTTAACGCAGTTCCGATCCAGGAGACTTGCTGGTAGCTGTTTGCGCAGCATTCCCCAGGAAATGCTTACTTTTAATAATATTAATATTGGCGGGATTTGGCAATTCTTAAACTGAGTATAATTACTGGAATTATTCCTACTAATACAATTGCTAAAGCTGGACCTGCGGCTTCGGTTAATCTCTCATCAGAAGCTAAATTATAAACCCTAACTGCTAAGGTATCAAAATTAAATGGACGGATTACCATTGTTGCTGGTAACTCTTTCATTACATCTACAAAAGTTAACATGGCTCCAGTTAATAAACCGCCCCACATCATCGGTACATGAACTTTAATTAGAGTTTTACTAGAGTTGTAACCTAAAATCCGGGAAGCATCATCTAAATTTGGTTTAATTTTTAATAAGCTTGATTCCACAGCGCCAAATGCTACGGCCATAAATCTAACTAAATAGGCAAAAATTAATGCTGTAATAGTTCCACTTAATAATAAACCAGTGGAAATACCAAACATGGAACGCATAAAACTATCAATGGCATTATCAACTGTACCAATGGGAATTAAAATTCCGACGGCAATAACTGAACCGGGTATGGCATAACCCATAGCAGCAATACGAGTAGATAAACGCATTCCCATGTTGGGATTTAACCGCACGCCATAAGCTATGATGAGAGCGATCGCTACTGCTAAAATAGCGGTAATTCCTGCTAAAGTCAAACTATGGGAAGCATAATCCCAAAACCGACCCCGAAAACTTGCTCCCCCTTCAGCAATAGTCATTTGTAGCAATAATCCTGCTGGCAAAAGAAAACCTAAGAAAACTGGCAGTAAACAACCAAAAAAAGCACCAATTTTCCGTATACCACTTAATTGAAACTGCTGTAAGTTTTGCTGACTGATGGTTTGATAATATTTGGCTTGGCGACGAGACCAAAGTTCGAGCAAAATCAACCATAATATAAATAATAACAATACTGCTGCTAACTGTGCTGCTGCTATTCTCTCTCCCATACCAAACCAAGTACGGTAAATACCAGTGGTAAATGTATCGACTCCAAAGTATTGCACTGTACCGAAATCATTCAGGGTTTCCATGAGTGCTAGAGCTAAACCTGCTATTATTGCTGGTCTTGCTAGGGGAAGAGCTACTTTGAAAAAACACTTCCAAGGGTTAGCTCCGAGGGAACGACTTGCTTCTAATGTACAAGTTGATTGTTCTAAAAAGGCGACTCGCGTTAGCAGATAAACGTAGGGGTATAAGGTTAGGGTTAAGAGAGCGATCGCTCCTCCAATGGAACGGATGTCTGGAAACCAATAATCGCTTACACTCTCCCAACCAAATATTTCTCGTAACCATGTTTGTACAGGGCCGTAATATTCTAGGAGTTCTGTGTAGGTGTAGGCGAGAATATAAGCAGGAGTTGCTAATGGTAATAACATTGCCCATTCAAATAGACGACTTCCGGGAAAACGGCACATTGTAATTAACCATGCTGTTCCTACTCCGATGATTGAAACTCCACAACCTACTCCCACCATTAAGATGAAGGAGTTTAGGAGATAACGGGGTAAAACTGTCGATGCTAAGTGACTCCAGATTTCTCCTGTATTAGTAAAAATACTGCTGAGAATGAATATGACGGGAGCTGAGATCACGGAGGCGATCGCTACCACAAATATTGTCCAAGCATCCCACTTGAGAGGGTTAATTTTTTTCATATTATCATAATTTTTTATTTTAAACATTATAAATTTTTATATAAACTTAATGAGAAGATTTCTTAAAAATAGGATAATTTAAAAAGAGTCTGAAAAAACATTAAGTTACATTATTGGGGGTCGAGTTGATCTGAGCAAATGTGAAAACTCATTAAATGTAGTTGGGTAGAAGAAGTGAAACCCAACAAAGCTTTATGGTTGTTGGGTTTCGAGTTCCTCAACCCAACCTACTGGACTTTATGGTTGTTGGGTTTCGTTCCTCAACCCAACCTACTGGACTGATAACTGAAATAACGGAGGTTAAACAATAAATGGCCCAATCGGTAATTCTCCAAATGGAGAATGTCAGCAAGCAATTTTCTCAAACCACTACCCCTGCTCTGCAAAACGTCAATTTAACACTATACCAAGGAGATATATTAGGATTACTAGGACCTTCAGGTTGCGGAAAGACGACTTTATTGAGAATAATTGCTGGATTTGAGCAGCCACAATCAGGTATTGTTACAATTAATGGGCGAGTAGTTGCTGGTAAACATGATTGGGTTGTACCGGAAAAACGCAATGTTGGTATGGTATTTCAGGATTATGCCCTATTTCCCCATTTGACTGTAGCCAAAAATATTGCTTTTGGATTACACAATTCTGGCAAAAAGTCAAGTAGAAAAATTAATCATCAGGTAAAAGATGTCCTGGAATTAGTAGGTTTATCTGGACTGGAAAATCGTTATCCCCACGAATTATCTGGAGGTCAACAACAGCGGGTAGCTTTAGCGCGGGCGTTGGCACCAAGTCCAGCTTTGGTATTATTGGATGAACCTTTGAGTAATTTAGATGTACAAGTGAGGATGAGATTACGTCAAGAATTACGGGATATTCTCAAAAATGCTGGTGCTTCGGGAATTATTGTTACTCACGATCAGGAGGAAGCGATGGCTATTTCTGATCGGGTAGCAGTGATGCGAACTGGACGTGTGGAACAATGTGGTACGCCAGAGGATATTTATATTGAACCCGCTTCTAAGTTTGTGGCGGAGTTTGTGACTCAGGCTAATTTTTTGCCTGCACGTCGTCGCGCTCAGGTTTGGGAAACGGACTTGGGTGTTTTTGAGTTAACAAATAATAATGTCTTTCGTGGGGAAGTTAGTAGTTTAGATGAATTTGATCGTCTTGAGTTGATGCTCCGTCAGGAAGATTTAATGTTGAAAGCTGACGATGAGGGATCGATAGTGATTCGCGATCGCCAGTTTTTAGGTAGAGAATTTCGTTATTGTTTACAAACTGAGTCTGGAAAAGAGTTAATTGCCCGTACTACTCCAGCAGTGGCGTTACCAATTGGAATTTCTGTAAAAGTATCTGTGGCTAAAGATAATTTACGAGTTTTTCCGGTAATAACAGAAGAGAAGTATGGAGCATATTCTGAGTTAGTCGGTAGGGGTTTGGTCTCCAAACCCTAAGATGGAAATTTTTGATATTGGTAGGGAACCCAGAAACCCGGTTTATCGCAGAAACCGGGTTTCTTTTGCAATTTTTGATATCCTAGAACTTACACAGGAGAACCCAGAAACCCGGTTTCTTTGTGCAATTATAGATAATTTACAGGACAGAAATCTTCCTTACTCTTCATTCCTTATTCAGGAAGCGAGTTAAGATGCTCGCACTAACTTTTCTCTTCAGAGGAACCTAGAAACCCGGTTTCTTTGTGCAGTATAGATAATTTACAGGACAGACCCCACTCCTGAATGAGGAAGCGAGCGTCTTGCTCGCACTAACTCTCCCCTACTTTCTTACTTCCAACCTACACGATCCATTAATTTAATCGCCTCAGCATTCAACTTGCCATAAACAGCAACATTAGTAGAATCAGCCTTGAAATCACCAAAACTTGCCAAAACACTAGAAGCAGGTACACCTGGAACTACAGGATATTCGTTATTACCCTCAGAGAAGATTTTTTGAGCTTCTGGACTGGTTAAATATTCCAGAAACTTGATTGCACCTTCTTTATTAGGAGCAGTTTTAACGACCCCGCCACCACTAATATTAACGTGAGTACCGCGTCCGTTTTGGTTCGGAAAAAACATACCCACTTTTTCTGCAACCGCTTTATCCCCTGCTTTGGTAGATTTTTTTAAACGCGCTAAGTAGTAGCTATTGACAATACCAATATCACCAATACCAGCAGCAACAGCTTTTATTTGAGCAGTATCATTTCCTTCTGGAGGTCTGGCAAAATTGCTGACAAAGCCTTTTGCCCAGCTTTCTGTCTTTGGCATTCCCAGAATTTCGATTAAAGATGCGACTAAAGATTGGTTGTAAATGTTGTTGGAAGAGCGAATGAGAATTTTTCCTTTCCATTTATCTGTAGCTAAATCTTCATAAGTTGATAACTGAGAGGGTTTAACTTTATTTTTGTTATAGATAATTACTCGCGCTCTTTTAGAGAAACCAAACCATAGATTTTGAGGACTACGGAAGTTAGCGGGAATTTGACTGTTGAGAATAGAGGAAGAAACTGGTTGCAAGATTCCCTCTTGTTGGGCACGCCACAAATTACCTGCATCGACTGTGAGGAAGACATCTGCGGGACTGTTAGCTCCTTCACTTTTGATTCGTTCCATTAACTCTCCTCCTTCGCCTTCAATTAAATTAACTTTGATACCAGTTTTTTTGGTGAAACTGTTGTACAGAAGTGGGTCTGTGTCATAGTGGCGTGATGAATAGAGGTTAAGCACTTTACTTTGGGCTAATCCTCGGTTACTTTTTCCTAGTTCAGCGATCGCCACAGTTGCCATTGCTGTGCCTGTTCCTAGAAATAATCGTCTAGTGATTTTCATTTTTAATTTTCTCCTTATTTGCTTTTAGTCAGCAGGTATAAGTCATTGCTCTATACTTGCTAATAAGTCTCAATATTATTGCAAGTAATTTTTAATAAAGTCAATACTTTATGAAGATAAATTTACAAAAGCTTGATTTTGAGAGTAGGGCAAAGGCTATCTATCCTAATCTTGGAAAAGCTGGAAATTATAAGGGTTGTAGAGAAATTTGAAAAGGGTACTTTAGACAAGTAGATTTTGTATAATTATTGTTATGACTTTTAATATTAACTGAGAAATCTTGAAATTATGTAGGTGGGAAATATGAAAGTTGCTGTATGTGTAAAATTTGACAATTATCATACTAAATTATCATTTATATTAATAATATTTTTAGTTATTAGTTTTTTTTAGAGTGATAAATTCTCAACTTTTTGGTAATAATGTATGAATAGTGGATTGACATACCTAAAATAGTGCAATAGTAGCGGCGGCGATGAAAAATACTGTAGGGGCGGGTTTGACCAGAGATTCCCCTGTTTCATCTCAGATTTATCTAAACCCGCCCTCTTCTCTACAACATCAAAAATGTGGGGGGCGGGTTTAGCTGACAATGTGTCAAAACTCCTTAGCTTTCGTTGTGATTTTTCGGGAACCGTAACCCGCCCCTACTTACGCAAACTAACCAAGAAACCGGGTATGATCGTAGAAACCGGGTTTCTTTGCGTAATATAGAATCCGAATAATTAGTTAACGAAAAACTTTGTACCTTCTCAGAGATTTCCCTGTTTAATCTCAGATTTACCTAAACCCGCCCTCTTCTCTACAACATCAAAAATGTGGGGGGCGGGTTTGGAGACCAAACATCGTAAAATCTGACAAACTATTTAGGATTGCTATACAAAGTTTTTCATCAACTAATTATCCGGATTCCATATTAAACTAATAATTATTCTCTAACATTACTTTTGACTTTTGAATTTTGACTTAAAAATACAATGTTTACCAATTTTTTTATTAAAAAACCAGTATTTGCATCAGTATGTTCCCTAATGATTATCTTGATTGGATTAGTAGGTTATACTCGCTTACCAATACAAGAATTTCCTACCATCGAACCACCAGTTGTCAGCGTGCAAACTACCTACCCAGGAGCTAACCCCGAAGTAGTAGAAACAGAAGTCACAGAAATTCTTGAAGCCGAAATTAACGGTGTAGAAGGGGTAAAAACTTTGACTTCTAGCACCAGAGAAGGTTCCAGTTCCATAAATGTTGAATTTATACTTGGTCGCGACTTAGAAGCAGCAGCTCAAGATGTGCGCAGTCGCGTTGCCCGCGCTACCAGAAATCTTCCCGATGAGGTAGATACACCAGTAGTTTCTAAACAAAATAGTGACAACGAACGGATAATGTGGATAGCTTTAACTGGGGAAAAATATTCGCCATTAGAGTTAAGCAACTACGCAGATAAATTTGTCAAAAATGCTTTGGAAACTGTCAATGGAGTCGGTAGTATTTTCATTGGTGGGGAACGTCGCTACGCTATGCGACTGTGGTTAAACCCCAAAAAAATGGCTGCTCGAAATATTACCGCTCTAGACGTTGAGCAAGCTCTCAGACAACAAAATGTAGAAATTCCTAGTGGCAGAATAGAAGCAGAATCTACAGAATTTCCGATTCGGACTTTTGGTCGTTTGCGAACCCCAGAAGAATATCAAGAACTGGTTATCAGAAAAAATAATGACGGTTCCTTCAGTAGGCTCAGGGATATTGGGAGGGCAGAAATCGGAGCCGAAAATGATCGCACTACTGCCCGCTTCAACGGCAAACCAGCAGTAGCTATCGGTATCAGCAAACTTTCTGGGGCAAATATTCTGGAAGTAGCTCAAGGTGTGAAAGAAAGAATGAAAGAATTATCCCAAGACTTTCCAGACGGAATGGAATATAGCATCGCCGTTGACTACTCAAAATTTGTGGAAGTAGCTATCAAAGAAGTTTGGAAAAGTTTGCTCTTAGCAATAGTGTTAGTTGTCTTAGTTATCTATGGGTTTCTGCGAGACTGGCGAGCAACTATTATTCCTACTGTCACTATTCCCGTTTGCTTGATCGGTGCTTTTGGGGTAATGTTTTTTATGAATTTTTCCATCAATACCCTCACTCTATTTGCACTCACTCTGTCAACAGGTTTGGTGGTTGACGATACCATTGTCGTCCTAGAAAATATAGTCCGATATATTCAAGAAGAAAGAAAAACTCCTATGCAAGCAGCAATGTTAGGAGTGGGAGAAGTAGTATTTGCCGTCATTGCTACAACCGTCGTCTTGATTGCAGTATTCTTACCCGTAGGATTTTCCGGTGGTTCCGCAGGAAAAATATTTAATGAATTTGCTCTCACTATTGCCGTATCTGTTGTATTTTCCACCTTTGTTGCTTTAACCTTAGCTCCCTCATTATCAGGTCTAATCTTAAAAAAATACGAACCAGAAAAACGAAAAAATATAATCTCCCGACTGTTTTCTCTGCCTCTAGATTTATTTGACTGGGCGATCGCTCGCATCTCAGCTATCTATAATTGGTCATTGCGCCTGTTGATGGCAATGAAACCATTAGTAATATTAGGATTTATCCTATCTTTTTGGGCGATCGCTTGGTTATTCCAACAATTACCCCAAGGGTTTTTGCCCACAGAAGACAGAGGTAGAATATTTGTTTCGGTGTCAACACCAGAAGGGGTGAGTATTCAATACACTCACAAAGTGATCGGTGAAGTCGAAGAGAAACTATCTCAAGTACCAGAAATGAACAGTTATTTTACCATCAGCGGATTTGGTAGCACAGCGCAAGCAAACCGAGGTTTTGCTTTCACTAACCTCAAACCCTGGTCTGAACGCCAGAAGCCGGAACAAGCACAGCAAGAGATTGTGAAACGTTTATTTGGAGTGTTTGCACCGATAACAGATGGGCGAGTATTTCCGATAAATCCGGGTTCTTTGCCTGGTAATGGTCGCAGTCAACCCCTACAATTTGTTTTGCAAGGAACGGATTTAGACGAGTTGGCGCAAGTATCAGAAGAGTTTGCTAATGAAGCGCAAAAGTTACCTCAATTGCAGAATATTGATACAGATTTAAAAATTAATAAACCAGAGGTGAGAGTAGAAATTGACCGCGCTCAAGCAGCGAATTTAGGGATATCGGTGCAGGATATTGCCCGGACTTTGCAAATTATGATGGGAGGACAAGATATTACCAATTTTACCGATGGCAACCAGCGCTATGATGTGATTGTGCGAGCTGACGAACAGTTCCGCGAGAGTTTACAAGATATTGATGAGATGTATGTACGCACCAGTAGTGGAGATATGATTCCATTGAGCAATGTGGTGACAGTGAAGACAAGTACAACTCCTCCGGAAATTAACCATTTCAACCGATTTCGTTCAGCAACGATTGAAGGAAGTCCTGCTTCTGGAGTTAGTCTGGGTGAGGCGTTGCAGGTATTGAATGATTTGGCAGATCAAGTTTTGCCTGCTGATATGCGTACAGATTTAAAAGGTGAATCGTCTCAGTTTCGAGATGCGGGTCAAGCGACGGTGTTTATTTTTGGGTTGTCGCTAATTTTTATTTTTTTGACGTTGGCGGCTCAGTTTGAGAGTTATATTGACCCGGTGGTGATTTTGTTGGCAGTTCCGCTATCGTTATTGGGAGCGTTTGGAGCGTTATGGTTAGCACAGTTGGAAATTAATGTTTATAGTCGAATAGGGTTAATTATGTTAATTGGTTTGGCAACTAAAAATTCTATTTTGATTGTGGAGTTTGCTAATCAGTTGTTAGCAGAGGGAATGTCTGTTACTAAGGCAGCAGTTGAAGCATCGCGGTTGCGGTTTCGCCCAATTTTGATGACAGCGTTTTCAACGATTTTCGGGGTGATGCCATTGGCGTTTGCTTCCGGTGCGGGTGCTGTTAGTCGGGTTTCTATTGGGATGTCGGTTATGGGTGGAATGTTGGTATCTACAGTTTTGAGTTTATATGTGGTTCCTGTGTTTTATGTGATGGCGAAAGGTTTACAGTTGAGTTTATTTCCTAAGTATACTGAAGATTTGGCAGAAGTTAATGAAAAGAGAGCAGCTTTTCAGGGGAATGGTTATTATGTTAACGGTAATGGTAATGGCAATAACTATGTTAATGGTAACGGGAATGGGAAAGGTAGTTATAGTGATACCAAGCATGAGAATGGTGTAGAAAAAATTAGACGAGGATAGTTATTTTGAGGATTTCTATCATGTCGGTTTGAATAGTGATAAATAACGAGGGAAGAGTAAGGATTCAAGAGGGAAAAGGAAGAAGTTTTTAAGTATAAAAAAACTTTCTTATTCTTCTTTCTTCCCTCCTGACTACTGACTACTGACTCCTCAGTTCGACCTAGTTATTTATCGATCGCTGTTCAACCGGACATCATAGAAAAATGCCCATAGCTTATAAAGAAGCTTTAGAAACAAAGTATTATTTATCTATTCTCAAAGATGCTAACTATATTGAAAAAAACCTTATTTTCAGTTATCACTTATCAGTTATTATATTTGATCGATTGGTTTTTAGCTTTTTCAGAAGTTGATGGATATAAATAACAGTATTGTTTATAAAAAAGCCTATCAATCTTTCATTTTAAAGTATCAATTAGGATGGAAATAGATTGCTAAAATATTATTTTCTATCATCAAAAAAACTGAAAAAAACTAATAACTGAAAAAGGGGGTTGACAAAAAAATTTGACATGGTATTATATTCATAATGGAAAAGTTGCGCTCATATATACTCAGGTTAAGTTAAGCCCAAAAAACCATACTTGCTTGTTGAGGAGCATCCCAGAAATTATGACAACTGTTAACTGATTTTTCGGGCACTGTAAAAGCTGATAACTGATAATTGAAAAAAAGCGACGGCAGCGGAAATGAACTTTAGTTCGAGGACTTTATGAACGAGGTGACAAGAAACAAGATATTTTAGAACTTTTCCGGGGGAGAAACATTTTTGTAACCTACAGCTATTGCAGCATTTTAAGTGTGTCGGTCTAGTAGGAACATTTTGCTGACGCAAAGCTCGGCTTTATATGTCGCGCAGCGAAACGCTGGGCGACATGAAACGCATTTTTGCCGATGCAACGTCCCTACAGGATTTTGATTATAGCAATGTAGTTCATTACTGCAAAAAAATCCTTAACTGAACCGTATTAAGTTACAATGTAATCTACTTCTATTGTATATAATTTGAACTATTAAATTCTTAAATAACTAATGTCAGCTAGAGATATTTATCATAATACAGTTGTTGAAGCCTTAAAAACAGATGGTTGGAAAATTACTAACGATCCTCTATATTTAGGTTATGGAGGTAAACATCTTTATGTTGATTTGGGTGCAGAAAAAACAGCGATCGCTGCGGAAAAAAACGGACAAAAAATTGCTGTAGAAATCAAAAGTTTTATTAGTCTTTCTCCCATAAATGATTTACAAATAGCAGTAGGGCAATATGAAATTTATCGAAGTGTATTATCGGAACTGGAATCAGAACGTTTACTTGATCTTGCTGTTAATCTAAAAGCTTATGAAAATATTTTCCAAGAGAAACTAGGTCAGTTAATTATTAATAAAATACAACTGCATCTGATAATTTTTGATGAAAAAATTAGGAGAATAATTAAATGGATAAGTTAGATAACTATCGTGAAATTATTAAGAAAATAATATACGAATATGGCACTCATAAACCTGCTAATGGTCAAATAGATGTGGAAATTGTAATTGACACTGAACGAGACCATTATGAAGTAATTCATGTGGGTTGGGATGGTGTACGTCGAGTTTGTGGTTCAGTGGTTCATATTGATATTATTAATGATAAAATCTGGATTCAATATGATGGTTGTTCTCAACCTGTTGCTGAAGAACTTTTGGAAGCAGGCATAACCAAAGATATGATAGTTTTGGCTTTTCATCCAGAAGAAGTGCGTGAGTATACAGGTTTTGCAGTTTCTTAATGTAAAGCATTCAGCATTTAGCAGTCAACTATCAGCTTCTATTTTTTGTTGTAAATTAATGGAAATTTTAGTAGTTTATGTTTACTTTATAGGAGTTTTCAGGTCAGTAAACCAGATTAAAAAATAATGATAACCTAGTAGGGAAGTTGTATACAATGTCCCTAATTTAGTCTACCAAAATGACAACTGCTTTTGCGTAAGTCCTGTTGTAAGCATTCAGCCGTCAGCTATAGCTTTTAGCTGGTGATAAAAGCTTTACTATTCAGAATGAAATATTACTATAAAAACCAATTTTCAAGTCTATATTCGTTTAAATTTATTCCTTAAGGTTAAAATTTATATTGCTAATAACTGACAGCTAATAGCTGAATGCTTACCTCCTGTTTTACTTAATCATCTTAAATATTTTCAACTTTCCACTTAGTTATTTTGCTATAAAATCAGAATAATCAAACAGATAAAAAAAAAGGAAAAATTGACACTAATGTTAGAAACATTACTAGAACCATTACAATATAATTTTATGCAGCGCTCGCTCCTAATAGCAATAATAATTGGAATTATTTGTGCAGTAGTTGGCAGTTACTTAATTGTACAAAGATTAGCTTTATTAGGAGATGCTATTAGTCACTCAGTCTTACCAGGATTAGCTGTGGCTTTTTGGATAGGAATAAATATATTTATCGGAGCATTTATTGCCGGAATAATTAGCACTATTTTAATCAATCTAATTAGGACGCGATCGCCAATCAAAGAAGATGCAGCAATGGGGATAGTTTTTTCTGCTTTCTTTGCTTTAGGAATCACATTAATTACAATTATTCAAAAAGACAATAAAATTGACCTCAATCATTTTTTATTCGGCAATATTCTAGGGGTAACTATTGGAGACGTCAGAGATACATTAATTATTGGTACAATAGTTTTATTCGTAGTATTTCTACTCTATAAAGAATTATTATTTTACACATTTGACCCCCTTGGCGCTCAAGCAGTAGGATTACCTGTAAATTTATTAAATTTGGGTTTAATGGTGTTAATTGGTTTAACAATTGTAGCGAGTCTCAAAGCAGTAGGAGTAGTCTTAGTTTTATCCTTATTAATTACACCAGCATCTACAGCTTATCTATTAGTTCAAAGACTCCACCAAGTAATGATATTAGGAGTAGGAATAGGAATTTTATCTAGTATTAGTGGAATGTATATTAGCTACTTTTATAATTTGCCTTCTGGTCCTGCCATTGTATTAGTATCATTCGGCTTATTTATATTAGCTTTTTTGTTCAGTCCTACTCAGGGGATTTTGACTCATCCTGCATCAATTTCTAGTCAACCTTTTATTTGGCGGGAGTTAAAAAATTTAATCAAATTAAATTGATAATCTCAGGTTTTTGATTAGCAAAAAGTGCAATAATAATGTTTATATTTAGGGAGGAGAGAATAGTTAAGAATCAAGAATAATAAAGTTATAATCTCCTGGAAAACTCTACCTTCAGGATGTCTTACTAAATCTGATAGAGTGTTAGTATTAAGAAGGTATTGATAATTCATTTATATCAGGAAAATCATCTGTTATGTCTGACAATGTAGTTAGTAAGGAAACTCAGGAATTAGAAGGAATAGGTTCAATTATTAAGCGATCGCCTTCTTTGCCTAATAAAACTTCAGTACCTGGCAAAGCAAATTCATGGGGAATGGTTATGACTTGATTTTTACCAATTATTTGTAGAGAAACATAATGTGAGTTTTGCATGAGTATCATTCCTATTCTTTGAAGTTTCAGAACAGTGTTATAATACACTATTTTTAGATATAAATACCAAAAATTTGACACTTTTCTCAAATCATCCTTACTTCTTATTATGTGAATATCCTCATATTTAAAATACAATAAATATTAAAAATATTCCCTAAATTATAATTTACTAATGGTGTTATTCTTTATTGGATAATCTGACAAATCTTTTCTTTTTCATAGTTCATTTCAAGAAGTAGAAATAAGTTTATATTAGTTATAGCTCAGTTATGGAAAGTTTGCCATTTTTGCTAAATAAAACCAATAAAAATTTTACTTTTTAAAGAGCAGATGGAGAACTCCCAGTTTCAATTCTACGAGCAAACTTCCAAATATCTGCCACCTTTTGTATGTATTCATCAACTTGTTGTTTTAGGATTTGAAGATTTGATAGACAGAATTATCACTCCAATTTCCCATATATTCATAAACGAAAGAGGTGAAACAAATTTACTCATCACACAATAAATTTTAACTATATTAATCATATTATTAGCTACTCGAAAGCTGCTTAATTATTGATTTTATATCAGTTGTGGTAAATATTCTGAAAGTCTTCTTGATGCCTAGATTTTGAATGCTTATAGTCTATTAATAATTCAGATAGTTCTTTTTCTATAAATTTTCCATTTCTATAAATTTTCCATTGCAGCAAAAGATATTCAAAAAAGACTTTCAGTCAAACTAAAGCAGCAAAAATTAACCTTCTTCTTTCTTCCTTCTTTCCTCTTACTTTTTGCTTCTGTACGCGATAAAACTACGTTTCGCTTTGCGATCACACTCCTACTTACTAATTCTCTTTTTCATTTTATCAAGCACCTGCGCAGAGCTAAAAACTTACTTCCAAAATACACGAAAATCTATTTCTTTGCAACCACCCTACATTTCTTACATATCAAGACTTTTAACCAATAGCTAATGAAAACGGGATTTCACCAAAACTCCCCCATTGTTCACCCTAAATATCTCATTTCAACTTTTTTGACGAAATACTGTTTAAATTCCTAATCTATTTATAAAAAAAATATAATATTAACTTATACTCTACGAGGATAAACCCTACTTACTAATTCTCTTTTTCATTTTATAAAGCACCTGCGCAGAGCGAATAACTTACCTCCAAAATACACGAAAATTTCTTTCTTTGCAACCACCCTGTATTTCTTACATATCAATACTTTTAACCAATGAGTAATGAAAACGGGATTTCACCAAAACTACCCCATTTTTGCCTCAAAATATCTCATTTCAACTTTTTTTGCGAAATTAAGTTTAAATTCATAATCTATTTGGTAAAATTAATAATATTAACTTATACTCTACGAGGATAAACCCTAAAAACTCTACAGGTAAAGACTTTTAGTGAAACTAAGAGCAGCAAAAATCAATCTTCTTCCCTCTTCGCTTCTTATCTGGCTAAAATATAAGACTACATAAAATATCTATTCTAAAATCAAAAAAAAATGTCATTTGTTGGCCTACATATTCATAGTGACTATAGTCTATTGGACGGAGCATCCCAATTACCACAATTAATAGATAGAGTGGTAGAACTAGGAATGCCAGCCATTGCTCTGACAGACCACGGAGTAATGTATGGGGCAATTCAATTAATTAAATTGTGTCGAAATAAAGGAATTAAACCCATAATTGGGAATGAAATGTATGTGATAAATGGAGATATTACCAAACAGCAACGAGGGAAAAAATTTCACCAAGTCGTATTAGCAAAAAATACTCAAGGCTATAAAAACTTAGTCAAATTAACAACCGTTTCTCATCTACAAGGTTTTCAAGGAAAAGGCATATTTGCTCGACCTTGTATTAATAAAGAATTGTTAGAAAAATATCACGAAGGTCTGATAGTAACTAGCGGGTGTTTAGCAGGAGAAGTACCGCAAAATATTATGCAGGGAAAATTAGATGAAGCGAAAAAAGTAGCTAAGTGGTACAAAGATTTATTTGGAGAAGATTACTATTTAGAAATACAAGACCACGGCTTCCCAGAAGATAGGGTAGTAAATACTAGAATTGTGAAAATTGCCGATAAATTAAAGATAAAAATAGTAGCCACAAACGACTCTCATTTTATTTCTTGTCGAGACGTAGAAGCACACGACGCTTTGTTGTGTATTAACACTCAAAAATTAATCGCCGAAGAAAAGCGGATGCGATATAGCGGAACCGAATATTTAAAGTCTGCTGAAGAGATGAAACTATTGTTTAGAGACCACTTAGAAAATGAAGTAATAGAAGAAGCGATCACTAATACATTAGAAGTGGCAAATAAGGTTGAAAAATATGAAGGAATATTAGGAGAGCCAAGGATTCCTGATTATCCGATTCCGCCAGAACATAATGCCGATACTTATCTAGAAAAACTTGCTTGGGAAGGATTATTAGAAAGGTTAAAACTTAAACAAAGAAGTGAAATTTCCCCAGTTTACAAAGAGCGGATGGAAACTGAATTAAAAGTTCTTCAGGATAAAGGTTTTTCTACATATTTTTTGGTAGTTTGGGATTACATAAAATATGCCAGAGATGAAAATATTCCTGTAGGTCCTGGTAGGGGAAGTGCTGCTGGTTCATTAGTTGCTTATTCTTTGCGAATTACTAATATCGATCCCGTGCATCATGGTTTATTATTTGAAAGATTTTTAAATCCAGAAAGAAAATCAATGCCAGATGTTGATACAGATTTTTGTATAGAAAATAGAGATGCAATGATTGAATATGTGACTAAAAGGTATGGGGAAGAGAGAGTTGCTCAAATTATTACTTTTAATAGAATGACTTCTAAGGCAGTATTAAAAGATGTGGGGAGAGTGTTAGGAGTTTCCTTTAGTGAAGCTAATAAAATGGCAAAGTTAATTCCTGTTGCTAGGGGTAAACCAGCAAAGTTAAAAGTGATGATTTCTAATGAAACTCCTTCCCCAGAATTTAAGGAAGCTTTTGAGAATCAAGAAACAGAAATTAAAAATAATGAAGGGGTAGAAGTTGGTAAAATTCCGATCCGACAATGGATAGATATGGCAATTAGAATTGAGGGAACTAATAAAACTTTTGGAGTACACGCAGCAGGGGTAGTAATTTCTAAAGAACCTTTGGATGAAATTGTGCCTTTGCAAAGAAATAATGATGGCTCAACTATCACTCAATATCACATGGAAGATATAGAATCTTTGGGTTTGTTGAAGATGGATTTTTTGGGATTGAAAAATTTAACTATTATCCAGAATACTGCCAATTTGATTGAGAAAAATCATCATCTTCCTTTGATTCCAGATGAGTTGCCTGCTAATGAAAGAAGGACAATGGAAATTTTGGAAAGAGGCAATATTAAGAAAATGCCAGAAGATGTGAAAAAGACTTATGAATTACTTAAATCTGGAGATTTAGAAGGAGTATTTCAGTTGGAATCTTCTGGGATGGTTGATGTTGTGAAAAAATTGAAACCTTCTTCTATTGAAGATATTTCTTCTATCTTAGCTTTGTATCGCCCCGGACCTTTGGATGCTGGTTTAATTCCGAAGTTTATTGACAGGAAACATGGGCGAGAAGAAATTAAATATCAACATCCAAAGTTAAAGCCAATTTTGCAAGAAACTTATGGAGTTTTATGTTTGCCTAAAGGAACTTTAATTGATAAACCAGATGGTTCAAGGAGGGCAATTGAAAATATTAAGAGTGGAGAGATAATTTTAACTTCGGATGGTAGAAAAGTTTGGGAGGCAAAAGTTGCTAAACAGTGGCAGAGTGGTGTGAGGGAAATATTAAAGATTACTTTGTCTAGCGGTACGGTAATTTATGCGGGGAAAAATCATCGTTTTTTAACGCCGGAAGGAGATAAGTTTGCCTGGGAGTTAAAACCGGGAGTTAATAACGGCAATATTTATGGTTCTGCGGTTTATGAAAAATGGCAAGTTTCTAGTAATAAGAAAAGACTAGCTAAAAATGAAGCTTATTTCTCAGATAGAAAGAAACTAGAAAATCGGGAAAATTTGATAGAAAACTATCTACAGACTTCCTATTTATCTTTGGCAACTCCTTCAGAAAATTCCATTTTTCAGATAGAGACTTCAAGTGGGAAAAATCAGGAGCTTTCCCTATTAAAACCAACTGGGAATTTTCCA
>NZ_JAYKGW010000166.1:0-6098 GCF_035285525.1 Okeania sp.
TTCTGGGTAAGTTGGAGTTAATAAAGACCTCTCCCCCAACCCCTCTCCTGCAAGGAGAGGGGAGAATCTTTCCCCCCCTTCCCTCGCAGGGAAGGGGGTTGGGGGGTTAGGTTTTTTCACCTATAAAATTTATTTTGAACTATCGGATTCATTTTCTGTTTGTAAAGCTGGAATTATATCTTTTAATTTATTTTGAATTTCCTTGATAAATTCTGGTTCAAATATAGCAGTAGGTTGGGTTGAGAAACGAAACCCAACAATAGGAGAACAACAATAATCAAAGTTTTGTTGGGTTTCACTGCGTTCTACCCAACCTACATTCTTGGCCATAATTAACATAAAGTAGTAATATAAATTTTATTATTAATGTGTTGCTTGGCACATAAAAATACTATTTTGATGGAAATCTAATTATACAAATCGTAGAGAGAAACAAAAGTTTTGAAAAGTAGTTAAAATAATTGATGGTAGTTTATTAGAATTTAAGGTGTATCAGTCAGAATGAATGAAAAGATTTTGCCCCAAAAAAATGGCTATCTTAGTTTACCAGATTTAGAAGATGCAATTAATGCGCCCATCTGCACAAAAACTATTAATAGATTTTTTATGATAGAGAACATCCAGAAGAATCTTTAGGCGATTGGGTTAAAAATTTTAGTGTGTCTCTAAATTATCGGGTTAAAGAAGAGGATATTGAAAAGCTAGAAAATGTACGAAAAAGTTTGTATGTAAGAATTTTTGAGAGCCTAAAAAATTGGAAAAGTGCAGGAGTTGTTGGTCAGTTAAGTAAACCAAAACTCGAATTAGTTTTATATAAAGACAAACCTTACTATCAAAGAGACAAGCAAAGGTTATACATAGAATTTAGATATAAAAGTGTTCGTGAAACAAATATTACAATCTTGTTTCGGTGTTATGTACACAGCAATAACTTGTATATTGCTGTTGATTCTTATCTGTTGGGAAGACTACAAATTATCATTTTTTGTATGCATAACTTCTTCCTACTATTTATTTTCATGACTTTATTTTCTCTTGGCATACCTTTCCTTATTTTGGGGTTGATAGTTTTGATACCTTATGCTAACTGGATTTGGACTAAAATAATTAAGGCTTTGAGGCAAGGAGAAGGATTTTTAACTTCTCTTCGCCAACGTTTCCACAAACCAATTAGTGATAATTCTTTTGATGTGGATGATAAATCTATAATTTTGAAAGCCATATTTTCTTTAATACTGCAAGCAACGAAAAATGCTTTTAAGGAAAACAATTTTGCTGTTGAAGGTTTAGATGAAAAACTAGATGAACTTATAAATAATGCCTCCAATCAAACATTTAATATTGTTGCGGAAGGTGGCATATCTGGTGCAATTTTTGGTGGAACTAGCAACAAAGTTGTTAACTAAATATAGTTAGAAAAATAACCCTATTTGAAGTCTTTATAACTGAGGTGCAAAAAAAATGAGTGACCAATTTAAAATAACTGCAAAGAAAATTGAAGGAAGTCTATTTGG
Source organism: Okeania sp. (assembly GCF_035285525.1). Lineage (GTDB taxonomy): Bacteria > Cyanobacteriota > Cyanobacteriia > Cyanobacteriales > Microcoleaceae > Trichodesmium. Next base: position 1,515 of record NZ_JAYKGW010000166.1, read on the forward strand.
TGGTGTGGGCAATACTATAAAAAATAATTTTAGTAGTATTCAAGATATCCCTGATTCAGAATTATCTGAAGAAAAAGTAGTTGAGATATTAGCAAGTTTAGAGGATAAAATTCAGTCTTTTCCAGCACTAACACCTGCGACTAAAGATGAATCAATACTCAGTATTCAGCAAGTTAAATCTGAAGTTCAAAAAGATGTTCTTAATAAACAGCTTGCTGCCAGAAAACTGGAGACTTTTCACAAAACTATTAGTACAGTAAAATAAGCAAAGGAATTAGCTGAAGAAGTTGTTCCTATTACTGTCAAGGTAATTTCTTGGTTAACAACACTTTTTGTATAAGTAAATAAGTAAAAATAGAATAGGTAGATAATTTTCAGGCGATCGCTTTTTATAGTTTTTATAGTTTTATATTCTAGGAAGCGATCGCTTTTCATCAAGTTTTTATTCAAAGGTAAAACTTTAATGATTAAGTCATAGATACGAGGTATGAAATGAGAATTATACAAACAACCGGAACAGTGAAAAATGGAGAAGTAAAAATTACTGTTCCTCCAGAATTTAATAACGGTGAAATAGATATTATTCTGGTTGCTAAAAATGAGCCAGATGAATTTGAAATTATGCCGGAAATAGCAAAAGCAAAAGGATATGATTCTAAGGAAAAGATACTCGACCTAATCAAGAAAGTTAAATTAGAAATGGTTCAAGAAAAAGAGAGAATAAAATAATGTCTAAAATCAAACGTTTATGTCTTGATACAAATGTTTATATAATCGGCGTTCAAGAAGTTAATTCAGATGAGGGAAAAATTCTTGAATCTATAGGTTACTATGGTAAACAATATACTCAAATTGAAGCTGAAATTATTTTATCTCCTGAGTTAATTGACCAAATCCGGCGAGTAGGTAAATATTTATGGAATCAAGACAAAGCTGGTTTAGTTCTTAGTCTTATTTGGTCAAATCTAAACATCTTTGATGTAACCCCTGATGCAGAGTGGCGGAATCTCTTAAAAGAAATTAATTTAACAGGGAATATCCCCACAGAAGATATAGAAATTTTTCTTACAGCTAAGTTTGGATTAGCAGATTGTTTTGTCTCTTCTAATAGAGAACTAATTAAAGCGATCGCCGGTTTTGAGTGTTTAACTCCAGATACTTTTATCAAAAAATATTTCAAAGAAATAAATATCTGTAAATACTTGTGCAAAATACTAAATTCTATCAGCAAAATGAAGTTATAAGAGGTTAATTTTATGGTAGTTTCATCAGCAAATACCCAATCTTTTGTGAAACTTATCGAATACTTAAATTGTGACGCTATTGATAGCGATCGCTTATTAATTTATGGCGATATAAGCTGGAATACTTATGAAAATTTATTAGATTATTTAGGTAATTCACCTTATTTTAAAGTTGTTTATCATCAAGGAATTTTACAAATTATGTCTCCTAGTAGTCGCCACGAAATTTACAAGAAAACCTTGGGAATGTTGGTAGAAAATTATTGTTTAGAAACCGGCATTTATTTTTATCCCTTGGGTTCTACAACTTTGAAATCTCAAGATAAATTAAAAGGTCTTGAGCCAGACCAATGTTATTGTATTGGTAGTAAAAAAAAGATTCCAGATTTAGCAATTGAAGTTGTAATTACCAGCGGAGGAATTAAAACTTTAGAGATTTATAAAGGTTTAGGTGTTTCAGAAGTTTGGTTTTGGCAAAATGGAGAATTACAGGTTTTTTGCCTAGAAAATGGTGAGTATTTGCAGAAAAATAATAGTCAGTTATTGCCAAAAATTGATTTAGAATTGTTAGTTAGTTATCTAGATTGGGATGAGCCTTTTGATGCTATTTTAGATTTTAAAGCCAAAATTAGAAGTAAGAAAGAAGAAAGAAGTATTAAATAAATTAAGCAGCAGAAAATATCCCCCCAACCCCCCTTTAAAAAGGGGGCAGAACGAGTGAGAAGGTACAAATTTTTTTCATCTTAAGTGTGGTAAGTGGGAAAGCGATCGCTCTCAAACTAAAAAATTTCTCCAGAGCCAGATTACTTCCTTTAACAATTTTTATTTTAGCTTGAAATTATCATATCTAAATTATATACTAAAATCACAAAATAATTGGTAATAAAATTCCCTCAAAATTTATGACTCAAACTATTCCAGCTAAAGATATAAATATTCGTTACCTGGTAGATAACTTGAGACTTAAAAGAAACCAAGACCAGGAATTTTTCCGGGAATGGCAAGATAATTTATCAGAACTTACTGACTTAGAAAAACAACTTTTAAACCAAGTAAAATCGGGATTTATTAACCTAATAGATTATCCCCCAGTGCTAGAAAATATTGTAATAATGGCAGTAGTTGACCCAATTTTATTTATTGGCGGATTTTTTCTTCATCCATTCTATATTCGTTCTGAACCTGCAATTAATTTAGCAGTGGAAGATAAAGATATTATTATTAAAGGTAAGATTGATATTTCATTAAAAGACCAATTTTGAGCAATGGTAATTGAGTCTAAAAAAGCTGAATTTTCTACTGAAGCTGGCAGAGGTCAAATTCTTGCTTATATGTTAGCAAATCTTCATCCAAATCTTCCTAATTATGGGATGATTTGTACAGGTATAAGTTTTATTTTTGTTAATTTAGTGAATGGAAAACCACCACAATATGCTCTTTCAAAACTTTTTATTACTATCAATCCTGGTAATGAACTTTATGATATACTTAAAATTCTTAAACGTTTAACTAAAATTGCTTTATTAGGGATAATTTAATGGATAATTGATAATGATGAAAATTTTAAAGTTTGAGTAACCAGCCAAATTTTTGAATGCAAAAAGTATTAAATTTAGTACAACATTTAGCAATCAAATAATTATCAATTATCCATTGTTAATTATTAATTATTCTTGACTTTATAATCAGTCTATAATAACTAGATTTGGTATGCAGTGTTTCCCATTTTTATGAGGTACACCCCCATATGGGCTTTCCGGCCCGCACTATAATATTTTCATCGTTTACCCTGTACTTCATTTGCCCAAAATATGCTGTAAAACTCTTTATGGCCGAATCCCATTCTCCCCTACTTTATATTCAATAGTCTTGTTTTTAAGCAACACAAAATATCCCCCCCAACCCCGTTGGAAAGGGGGGCAGAAGGAGTGAGAAAATAAAAAGTTTTTCATCAATTAATTATTCGGATTCTATATTAAAACCTATTGAAGATTGTTATAATTATCTATTATTCATTATCCATGATCAACTAATAAACATGACTACTTTAAATTTAATAAACCAAAACCTGGAAACAATTTTAAATAGCGCTCTCGAAGGTGACAACTTATCCCCAAAAGAAGCACTGTTATTATTATCTCCAACTACTGAATCTAATTTCAGCAAACTTACTTTAACCAAACTGCCACCAGAAGTAACCGCTATCAAAAAAACAGCAGATAAACTCCGACAACAACAAGTAGGTGATACCATAACTTACGTTATCAACCGGAATATAAATTTCACGAATATCTGCGAACAACATTGTAGTTTTTGTGCATTTCGTCGAGGCGAGGGAGACGCGGGTGCATTTTGGTTAGACACTGAGCAAATACTGGCAAAAGCTAATGATGCAGTAGAACGTGGAGCAACAGAAATTTGTATGCAGGGAGGATTAAATCTTCAAGCTAAAGTTGCCGGAAAATCTTTACCTTATTATTTGCAACTGGTAAAAGGGATTAAAAATGAGTTTCCGCAATTACATTTACACGCTTTTTCTCCCCAGGAGGTACAGTTTATTGCGAGGGAGGATGGCGTCAGTTATGAATATGTAATTGCTGCTTTCCGGGATGCAGGTGTCGGATCGATGCCAGGTACTGCTGCCGAAGTTTTGGATGATGCGGTGCGGCGAGTTATTTGCCCGGAAAAAATTGATACGGCGACTTGGTTAGAAATAGTCGGTACGGCGCATCGGTTAGGAATGCCAACTACAAGTACGATGTTATGCGGTCATATTGAAACCCCCGAACAGCAGATTTTACACTTAGAGAGGTTGCGCGTTCTCCAACAAACTGCCATCGAAAAAGATTATCCGGCGAGAATAACCGAGTTTATTTTATTACCATTTGTTGGGCAAGAAGCACCTGCACCTTTGCGTCGGAGAGTAGGGCGATATCAACCTGTTTTATTGGATGTTTTATTATTAACAGCAGTGTCGAGAATATTCTTAGGAAATTGGATTATTAATCATCAACCGAGTTGGGTAAAACTTGGTTTAGATGGAGCAAAAGAGGCATTGAACTGGGGTTGTAATGATATTGGGGGTACGTTAATGGAGGAACATATTACCACAATGGCAGGTGCTGTGGGAGGTACTTGTATGGAGGTAGAAACTTTGCAAGAAGCTATTAAAAGTTTGGGTAGAAATTATCAACAAAGAGACACAGTTTATTGAAGTCAAAATTCAAAAGTCAGATATTTTGTAGGTTAGGTTGAGGAAGGAAACCCAACCAAATATGGAAGTCAAAATTTATGGATTCAAAATTCAAAAGTCAGATATTTTGTAGGTTAGGTTGAGGAA
>NZ_JAYKGW010000167.1:0-4316 GCF_035285525.1 Okeania sp.
TTTCCATCGCTTTCAGACTGCCAATATAACTTTCCACTACCATTTTAAATAAGTCATTTGCCAGATTTTTATCTACGGAAAATTCTGTTTCTAACTCTGGCAATAATTCTGGCAGTTTCGGCGATAAATTAGTGTGAATTAAATAGTGAATGTCAGTAAATAGGGCAGCAATAATATTATGATATACTCCTAACAAAGCTGAGAACTTGTCAAAGTCCTCCCTATTAGTTTTATAGTGACGTTCAAATTCTATTCCAGCTAATTTGTCTTGTTCAGACTTCCTGTAAATCTGCAAATTTAAAAGATTATCTCCACCATATTCTTGATTTATTTCTGTTTCGCTTCTGCCTTGCGCCAAGAGTTTTTGTTTCACATTCCTTTCCCAATTTAAGGCGCGTTGAATAGCAAATTCATAGACAATTTTTGGATAATTTAAGTGAGAAATTATGGTTTTGTAAAAAGGAAAAATTTCTTGTCCGCCACTCCAATAGGCAACTTGAATATTAATCAAATCTCCATCTACTTCTGATTCTATTAATAGTATTGGTTCCGATTTTAAGCGACTAAATATAGCTTTAACTGCACTACCTCCAGCAAAACGGTTACTATCCCAAGCCCGGTCTATTAATTCTGTAGGTCGTTGTTCATTTTCTAGAGAATAATATTTTTCCAGAAAATTTCGTAAGTCTTGAGAAAGACGTTTTTCGACTTTAAGAAATCCAGAATTAGAAGTTTTATTTAGGTGTTCAAAACGGTCATATTCTATTTCTAGAGGTGCAAGAATTATTTGTACAGGAATAGGATATCTACCTTGATGAGATTGGATAATTTGTGATGGATAAATTTTCAGAGGCCAGTTATCTAATTCTTTAATTTCTAGGGCAACTTCTCGTTGATAAGTTGCGTTAAGAAATTGAGTTTCTCGATTATATTGAGAAAGTTCTATTTGCAGTTGTTTTTGTTTTTGAAATAGCCATAATTGAAATTCTTGGTGGCTTTTAGCTATGTGGATATCTACGGCTTTAATAAATTCTTGAATCTGGGGATTTTCTTGCCATTGGTATTCAACTATTTTAGCTTCAAATTCTTGACGAGCAATTTCTAGTTTTTGGGGAAATTCTTGGTTATTTAGTTGAAATTGTTGATGATTTTGCGGCAATTTAATCTGAGAAATAGTACGCATATATTCCATCTCAAGTTGAGCGACTCTTTGTTTTTCTTGTAATTCTTTTTGATGAGCAAAGCACCAAGTTTTTAACTCTCTTTGAAATCCTTGATTATATTTTTGTAAGCCTAGTTGCAATTGTTGATGATCTTGCTGCAACTTAATCTGAGACTCAGTACCCATATATTCTGTTTGCAGTTGAGCAACTATTTGTTTTTCTTGTAATTCTGTTTGATAGGCTAGTTGTTCCCCTTCTAAATTTTGCTTCGTAGTTATACTAGAGGCAGTATTAAAGGCATTCACTATTCCATTCCATAGGTCAACTCCCGTATGCACTGCGGGGAGTAAATCTATACCCATAATTTTTTTCTCCTGATAGTTATAACCCACATTCCACACTTCGCTTTGTAGTATAAAGATTGGCATGAAAAGCAATGGTCTTGTAGGTATCTATATTGTATAAATTATATCATTTAATTTTCTCATGTGTCAAATATTTTGGTAAAAATTTAAGTATAAATACTTATTTATGTTAACTACTGTGACTTTTTAATACTAAATTATAACACCTAACTCTTGACTCCTGACTTCTATTCTTGTACTACATTTTATCGTGGGGAATGTCGGTCAGGACTTATCGAAAGGTGCTATATACAGTGTTAAAAAACTATTGCGTATGGGGTTTTAAGCACTATATCTAGGGTTGCTGTGTAAGTCCTGTAGGTTATAGCAGAAGGCAGAAAGAAAAATCTCACTTTGTTAGGGTTTTAGCCTTTTGATGGATCCTAACTTTTGCTTCGACTGCTATATAAATTTTTCCTATGATCATTTCAGAGATCAATTATCAGTGATCGGCGATCGGTTTTTTCGTTTCTTAATATTAGGTTTTGTTTTCAATCTAACCTAAATTATATTTTATTGCCAGGAGAATCAGATTCGATTAATTAGGGTTTGCCCATGGAAAGTCTTTTAGTCGGGGAGTGGGGGAGTCGGGGAGTGGGGGAGTGGGGGAGTGGGGGAGTGGGGGAGCGGGGGAGCGGGGGAGCGGGGGAGCAAATTTTTTTTGGGTTTCATATCCAGTTCGGTAGTATCGGTAGAATTGATCAACTGTATGGATTTGGTCTCCAATTTTTCGGGAACCGTACCCTCAACAAACTAAGAGCATTCGCTCTTTTCTGATGGTAAAATTATCAGGACTTACGCAAAGGTACTATATATAATATAGAGAGTTAAAAAACTATTGCGTATGGGGTAGCACTATGTCTAGGATCCCTGCGTAAGTCCTGATTATATCACTCCGAGGCTAGCGGATTTGATATCATTCCATGCTTGGCAACGCGAACGAAAAGGGGACGCTAACGTATTCATGTCGCGGAGAGCGAAACAACCGAACCTAGATCTATTGCTATATTTAGGGCTGGCTGAATAAATATCAAATCATTGACAGATAAAGCAGCATTTTTATATCTAGAAAAAGTACCTGGTTTACGGTTCCCGAAAAATCAGCTCTTAATGCTCCTCAAGTTATCATTTTAGGCACATCATTGGGCAAAAAAATGCTTTCCTGCTCCTCTACTCCCCTACTCCTTAAAAAAGACTTTTACGGTTCCCGATAAATCAGCAAGCCCTATTTAGATGTTATTGCCAGGGGAATGAAGTTAAACTAATTAACTGGAATACAAAAAGACAGTATAGATAACGGAGTCATCTAAAGATGACTTCAGCTATTAGCCAAGGATTGAAATCCTTGGCTAACTTCCCAAACTTAGGGAGCTTTTAACTGAAATAGCAACCCTCTTAATTTTTATCCATAAGTTTAAGTGGTGCAGGACTTACACAAAGGTGCTATATATAGTTACGCTACCGCTTTACATGTCGCGTAGACGGACTGCTACGCAAACATGTCGGTTCAAGCGCCGAAAACACACCTTACTAATAGCGTTCATGGCTTTAGTCCTGTGGTGATAACTAAAAACTGATAACTGAAAAAGCTATTCACTGAAAAAAAGGCTGATAACTGAACTAGAAACCGGAAGAAACTAGCAGATCAGACGAGATAATCCGAAAACCTCTAAGATAGTTAAGGGTGTCAGCATAGACACAGACACGCCTCGCACTCCGGCAATACCAACCAAAGTTAATCCAGCAAGCGCCACGAAGCACTCTCACATTACTATAGCCTCCAGTTTCCCAAGCACTTCCATCGGTAGGCGCTCCATTATAATTTTCGTGCCAAACGTCTTGACACCATTCCCAGACATTGCCGTGCATATCGTATAAACCAAAAGCATTGGGAGGAAAACTGCCTACACTGATTGTCTGTTGCCGATATTTTCCTTGAGGAGCATTACCATAAGGACGATTACCATCGTAGTTAACTAACTCAGGGGTTATAGTTTCTCCAAAATAGAAAGGAGTAGTCGTCCCGGCGCGACAGGCATATTCCCACTGACTTTCACTGGGCAAAGTATAAATTTTCCCTGTTTTCTCAGACAGTTTCTGACAAAACTCTATAGCATCGTGCCAACTTACCCGTTCTACTGGGTGACTTTCTCCTTTAAAGCTAGAAGGATTATTTCCCATAATGGTTTGGTACTGGTTTTGAGTAATAGGATATTTGCTCATATAAAAAGGTTGGATAGTAGCTTCATGTTGCGGACCTTCATTACTTTTTCTTTCCGCTTCATTTTCTGGCGAACCCATGAGAAAACTTCCCCCAGGAATATAAATCATTTCTAATTTAATGCCATTACCTAAATCTTCTCTTTTTTGCCTAGTAGTTCCCTGAGTGTGATTAATAATTTCCCCAAAGTTGTTGACAGTAACTACCTCAAAAGTAAACAGTTCTCCTTGCAACTCCTGCTGCCTTTTTTCTTCTGCTTCTGTTTCTTCTTTTTCTCTTTTTTGCCTTTCTCTTTCTTCTCCCCTGATTTTTTCCTCTGCTTGACGTTTAATTTCCTCCCAAACACCGAGAGCAATATCTCGACTTTTCACCGCCTCATTCATACCTAAATTTATCGCCCGGTTATAATCATCAACTGCTTGTTGATATTCTCCTAATTTATAGTAAGCATTACCCCGATAATTATATGCCAGAGCATGACTAGAATCTAACCTAATCACCTGAGTCAAATCATCAACCACTTCTCGA
>NZ_JAYKGW010000168.1:0-69959 GCF_035285525.1 Okeania sp.
CAAATATTTATGTTGATTCTCCAGTTACTATTTAGGGTTCATTTTTAGAGAGATAATGGGTTTTGACAGGAATATTTAAAAAAAAAAGGAAAGAGTAATTAGGGTTTGTTAAAAAAGTCTATTAGTAAAGGTAGAAACTAGGGAAGTTCCATGGAACGTCCTTACAGAGTCAAGATAAACAGGGAGCTGTACAGGAAGTAGTCTGAAAAATTATTACCTTGATTTAGTTGTAAATCTCAACAAAAGTTGACTTTAGTGTATACAAAAATATGGTGTAGGAAAAAATTACCGACGCATTTTGCCCTCTCCCGAAAATAATTTTTTCAGCAAATCTTAATTTACAATTGCTATATTTTCTTCATTCCTATTTTTTTTAGGTATATACGAAGGCAAACTTTCTATGAACAAACGAGTGACTAAAATTGAGTTATTCAAGCAAGCAATGAACTTTTCCGCAGGTCACTTCACTATATATTCAGAAAGTGAAAGAGAAAATCTGCACGGTCATAATTTTTATGTACATGCGATCTTCGAGGCTGAACTGATGGAAAATGGCATTACCTTCAATTATTGTATTTACAAAAAAATTATTCTTGATATTTGTCAATTTCTGGATGAAAGTGTTTTACTGCCATTAAAAAGTCCTCATCTCAGAATAGAAGAATCAGATGAATATATTTATGCTTTCTTTAATAGTGACAAAGAAAAAATACCGTTTCTGAAACGAGATGTCAAGTTACTACCGGTGCGAAATACTACTGTAGAAGAACTTTCTCATTGGTTTTTGGAACAATTACTTGTTCATGTAGAAGAAAATCCAGAACATCTTATTCAGGCAATAGAAGTTAAGATGTCTTTTGGTTATGGTCAGTCAGGTAGTAGTTATTGGAGTAAAGAATGAGTAAAAAATACTTGGTTATAACTGGTGGAAGTCGTGGTATAGGATTAGCAACGGCTAAACTATTTTTACAAAAAGAATTTCAGGTTATTAACCTTTCTAGAAATTTATGTCCGTTGACAAATGTAGTTAATATTCAGGTAGATTTAACTGCAAAAGATTTTGAAGAAAATTTGCAGAAAGAATTACTACCTCAATTAGAAAATTCTGAAACAATAATTTTAGTTCATAATGCTGCTCGGTTAGATAAGGATAGTGTAGAAAATATTCAAGCTATTAATCTACGAGATATCTTAGAAATTAATGTAGTTGCTCCAACTATATTAAATCAAATAATCATGCCAAAAATGTCAAAGGGGTCTGCTATTATTTACTTGGGTTCGACTCTCTCTGAAAAAGCAGTAGCTGGTGCTTTTAGTTATGTTACTTCTAAACACGCAGCAGTGGGGTTAATGCGAGCAACTTGTCAAGATTTAATAGATCGAGGTATTCATACAGCTTGTATTTGTCCTGGTTTTACTGATACTCCAATGTTACGAAGTCATCTTAATCACGATGAGACAATTATTGAACAGATAAAAACTATGAATGCTCAAAATCGTTTCATTGAACCTATGGAAATTGCCGAAACTATTTATTTTGCAGCTACAAACCCCGTTATTAATGGTACAATACTCCATGCAAATTTAGGACAAAAAGAAAGATAATTAATAATGGATAATGGATAATGGATAATGGATAATTATTGCTCTGGTGATTAAATATAAAAGCATTGACAGATGAAATGTTTCAGTAGTAGATTGTTTCATCTAAAAATGTGCATTAGGAAGACAATGTAGTGGACTGACACATCTAAATGCAATAGGTAGGGGCGGGTTTCTCAGGAAATTTTTATACTGATTCTAGGATTGATATAAACGCGCCCCAGTGATATGAGCTACCGTTTCCGGGACGGGTTGGTAGGGGCGGATTTCTCAGGAAATTTTTATACTGATTCTAGGATTTACATAAACGCGCCCCCACTATCCCTTATAAGGAACTTTTGCAACCCTTGTGGGGAGTGGGGAGGACGGGGAAGAGGGGGAAGAAGAATCCTGTCTACATTCCTCACTCATAGTGTCTAATTCAATACAATTTTCTTCAGAAAAAGCCGCTCTCAGACCTACACATAACTTGTTATTTTTGTCAAGTTTTATGTTAAGAAAGATTTGGGTAAAGCATAGGTCTCAGGGGCGGGTTTGTATAAATCCTAGATTAGTATAAAAATTTCTGCATAAACCCGCCCCTACCCAATGCACCATTTTAGATAAAACAGTCTAGTAGGGTGCAAGCGCTTAACACATCCTACTGAACCTATTAAATATCTCCAAAAATAAAAAAAATAATCAATTATTATCTATAAATAATCAATTCTCCTCTTCTTTTTCTTGCTCCCTTAAAATGAAAATTACTCAAACTAAACCCTTACGATTATTATTTGCTTCTACACCTGTAGGAGCTATTGGTTCAGGTATTGGAGGTGGGGTCGAATTTATATTACAAAATCTTGCCCAAGAAATGATTCGCAGAGGACACAAAGTAGATATAGTTGCGCCACAGGGTTCCATAACTAAATTTGGTCACATTATTGAAATTCCTGGAGAACTGCAAACTAGCATGCAACTATTAAACCGTGATACCCCTATTTCCATAATTCCTAACTTTGTGCTTACTAATATGTGGGAATTTATTCGAGAAGTACAAGGAAATTACGATTTAATTATTAACTTTGCCTATGACTGGCTTCCTTTTTATTTATCTCCGTTTATAAATACTCCTATTGCTCATCTAGTAAGTGTAGGGTCTCTGTCAAACGTAATGGATGAGATTATCGAAAAAACCAGCATTCGTTTTCCTGGTACTATTGCTGTTTATACAAAAGCTCAGGCAGAAACTTTCTCATTTGCTAGTAGATGTCGAATTGTGGGAAATGGTATTGATTTAAAAGACTATCAATATTGTGACCAACCAGATAACTACTTGGTATGGGTAGCCCGTATTTCTCCAGAAAAAGGATTGGAAGATGCTGTTGAGGTGGCAAAAAATACTGGTATCCCTTTAAAAATAATGGGTTTTCTTCAGGATAAGTCTTACTGGGATAATATCCAGAAAAGTTATCCTGACGCACCAATAGAATATTTAGGGTTTCTACCAATTAGGGAAATGCAGTTAATACTGCGGCGTAGTCGAGGGTATTTAATGACTCATCGCTGGAGTGAAGCATTTGGTATGACTACTATTCAAGCATTAGCTTGTGGCGTACCTATAATTACATACAATAAAGGAGGCCCGTCAGAAATTGTGGGTCATGGTCAAACCGGTTGGCTAGTTGAGCCTGATAATTTAGTAGAGTTGGAAAAAGCGATTAAGAATCTTGATAAAATTGCTCGTTCAACTTGTCGGCAACAGGCAGAAGCAGAATATTCTATCGAAGCTTATGGGGATCGTATGGAAAATTGGTTTGACGATATTCTCGCTCAAATGATCTCTTAGGTGGGTAATCATATCAAATCAGGTAGTATTGGTATAATTAAGAATTGGGGAGAAATAATTACACCAGATTCCACGCGTTATAAAGTTAGGATTTTAGGGAGGCCAAGGGTAGAAAAATCAAGGAAAAATTATTCCTCCTGGATTTTGCTTCCTCCCCGCTACTAAAATACTTTTTCAGTAAACCCTAACTATGAAGAATAAACAAAGCATGAAAAGTAAAAAAAAATCTAAAAATAAACTCAAATTATCGCTTTTTCAGCTGTATCTCAAACTGCAAAGAATATGGATTTTTTTAGAGAAAGAAAACTTTATTCGTTTAGTTATTTTAATTGTTGCTATTGTTAGCTTGAGTACATTAGGAATTTATTTAGCAGAACCTGATATTTCTTTAATTGATAGTCTATGGTGGACAATTGTTACTCTAACCACAGTCGGTTATGGTGATATTACTCCGACTACAGCAATGGGTCGCCTAATAGCAGTAATTGATATGATTATTGGGATTGCGATTCTTGGTGTTTTTAGTGCTACATTAGCTAGTATTTTAGTCGATCAAAAAATTAGGGATGATTTAGGTATGAACTCTTATCAATTTGAGAACCATATTATTATTTGTGAATGGAATTATCGTGCAGAAACAATTATTAAAGAATTACGCATTGACGCAAAAATGCAGGAAAAACCGATTGTTTTAATTGCTGATATTGAACGTAAACCTCTAAAAGATCAACATTTATTTTTTGTGAGAGGTCAGGTTTCAGATGATACTTTAAATCAAGCCAATTTAAAAAAAGCAAAGACTGTTATTATTTTAGGAGATGATAAGTTAGATTACACAAATCGAGATGCAAAAGTAATTTTAACTACTCTAACAGTTGAAAGTATTAATAGAAGTTCTTATACAATTGTTGAGTTAGTCAATAAATCCTATGTTTCTACCTGTAGACGCGCTCATGCAGATGAAATTATTGTCACAAGTCAATTAAGTAGTCGGTTAATTTCTAAAGCAGCTCTTAATCATGGTATTAGTGAAGCTGTTTCTGATATATTAAGTTATGAATATGGAAGTCAACTTTATAAAGTTCCACTACCAAAGTCGGAGGTAGGATTTAGTTTTATTGATGTTTTTATCCGGGTCAAACAAACATATCAAGCGATTATAATTGCAGTTCAAAGAGGAGAAGAAGGAAATGTAATTTCTAATCCTCCCTCTGAATATAAGTTCAATGAAAATGATTATTTGATTGTCATTGCGGCTAGCGAAACAGCAGGGGGATTAAATAAAGGATTATCTGACCTTTAGCAATCTTTGAGAAGGTATTTATACAATAAATCTCAATAAACACTTCAAATATTTAGGAATGAGAATTTATTAACTTCCAGATTTCCTCCACAGAAACATTTTAGTGCGTTACTTATAGCTAATTTTTGTAGATATTATTTAATATCTCATTCCTTAGTATTTGGTGCGTTACGGTGGCTAGAAAAATATTATTTGATTTTGTGAGATTATCTCCTCCTTTTCATATCCGCTCTAGCAGCCGTTTGGCTGACGCAAAACTTAGGTTTTTCATATTTCATATAAAAACGCTTTCCCTGCGCAATTATATATAAGATACCTTCTAAACTATTACACTTCAGACAATATCAAACCAGCCCAAAAATGTTGCCAATAAACCATCCATAAAATATGAAAAATATTAATCCTTCCCAACGAGTTACCTTTTTATCTTGAGTCACGAAAAAGAAGATAATAGTTCCTACCAATAAAATTAATAACCCATTGTTAAAAGGGTCTTTAGGAATTACTAAATTACCCATCAATCTTGGTATTCCCATTACCATTAATGAGTTAAAAATATTAGAGCCTAAAACATTTCCCACTGCAATTTCTGGGTTGCCTTTTTTAGCAGCAGAAAAAGTAACTATTAGTTCTGGTAATGATGTACCAAGAGCAACTGCACTTAAAGCAATTAATTCCTTGCCTATGTTCAGTATTTCAGAAATTTTAGTTACAGATTCAATTGTGTAATTAGCCCCTAAAAAGACAAATAATGAACTAATAATTAGAATTCCTATTTGTTTGAGTGGCAAACTTTTCTGTGAGTTATTTTTAGTTTCCAAATCTTGTTCTTGATCTTGCTCTTCTTGATCGCCATTAATTGTATACAAAACATATATAAAATATGCCAAAATACAGATAATAGCTTCATTTCGAGAAAAATTACCATCTGAAACTGTTAGAGCTAACAAAAAAGCTGAACTAACAAATAGGGGTAAATCGACACTAATTAGTTCGTATTGCACTCTTAAAGGACTACTTATTAATGATGCAGTACCAATAATCAAGAATATATTTGCAACATTAGAACCTATAACATTACCAAAAACAATTTCAGAAGAATTTTGATATACTGCTATTGTAGATGATATTAATTCCGGTAAAGATGTTCCTATTGATACTATTGTCACCCCTACAATAAAAGGAGAAATTCCCAAAGATATACCTATTTTTTCTGCTGCATCTGTAAAAAAGTCAGAAGCTTTAATTAGAATGAACAAGCTGACTATAAATATTATTAGCCAAATAATTAAGTTTTGCATTATTTTATGAAGTAGTAAATTGGACAAAAATAGTAAGTATTTCCTGCGGAATGCTTACCCTTAGAGAGCAAACTTCTACAATATTGGATTGTACCAATACTAATGGATTTGATATTATTTATTAAATTTATCCTCTCAAGCTAAAAGTTGACGGCTGTTTGCGCAGCATTCCACAGGAAATGCTTATGTATGTTTAACGTAAAAGTTAACATATCTTCCACGATCAAATGCCTTAACAGTTTGATATTTAACTTCCTCTAAAAAGTTCCGAAAGTCCTTAATATTATTTTTGGCAACTTCAACTAGCATATCAGGTTGATAACTAGATATCAAGTTTTTTGCTCCTGCCAAAGCATCTATTTCTAGACCTTGTATATCAACTTTGATAAAATCTACTTTTTCATTAATTAACTCATCTAAAGTTACAACTACCACCTCTGTACCATTGACAATATTATCGACAATTTCTGTTAAACATAAGTCTTGAGCAGGATGTTCTTTGATAAATGATTTACCACGACTTTTACCAACAGCATAACCTAATTTCGATAAGTCAATATTACTAATTTGATTAATTAAAATATGCTTCTTCAAAGCTCCAATAATACCAGGATGAAATTCTATCGGAATGACTTTTTCTGCCCGCATAATTTTGGCAAAATATACTGAATGATTCCCTATATTAGCTCCAACATCAACTATAATTGGATTTGATAACTTTAGATTCTGCCGAACAAATTCTAACTCAGCTAGTTCATAAAAAGTACCACTAACATTAGCAATTTCTACTGCTAGATTTTTGCCTGTTATTTCAAACTGTATGGGATTATTTTGATAATTGAATGAAACTAAATTATCTCCCCTAATTAACTTATCAACTAGAGCCAACCAAATTTTAGCTGCTTGATAATTAGGATTAATTTCTAATGCTTTGTTAAATTCTGATTTAGCCTCCAAAAGGAGATTTTGTCTAATCAGCAAATTACCGATCGCTTGATGAGCTTGAAAACTTTTGGGAGATATTTCTAAAGCACGACGAAAATAATTTAGGGCTTCGTCAAACTTACCTTGCTGAACTAAACAATTACCAATATTACCATAAAGTTCTAAACCAGAATCTGGTTTTAATTCTACTAATTTTTGCCAGCAGGTAATAGCTTCATCAAATTGGTTTAAATCTTGTGTAATCCTAGCTAAAAGATACAGTAAAGATATATTATTTGCATCTACAGAAAAAGCATATTTATAAAATTGAGCTGCTTCATCTAGTTTACCTCTACTTTGCTCTATTAAACCAAGATTAATTAGAGAAGGTACATTGTAACTATCAGATTTTAGTATGTTTATATATCTTGATTCTGCTTCTTGAAACTTTCCCTCTTTTTGGAATTTGATAGCTGTTTGGATTTCTTGATTTATGTCTATCATTGTTAAATTATTTGATGATTTATTGATTGTTTATTTGACTTTGAAAAATATTTCACTTTTGTTTTTAAGCATTCCGCTATTAGCTTTTAGCAATGCTCTTCAAACCTTAAGGAGAAAGTTTAAGTTATTATATTTGAAGTCTGCTTTTTTAGTCAAAATTAATTCTGATTTAATTACAGCAGATTCCAAGTATATGAAGTACAGATATTAATAATTTAATTTTCCCAGTGCGATTTTTTGGGAACCTTGCATCTTGCTCGCGTGGGTGTAGCTCACGGTGGAATCCTCTGTAATTAAGCTTTGATCTAAAACTAAAAAATAGCTGTTAAAATAGTTACTCCCACAGAGGCTAGCTTACTTATGGCTAACTACTGAATACTTACCTTTTGTTCAAGCAAAAAAGTATTAATTATTAATCATAACCATTCAGGTATTAGCTGTCAGTTCTTTCTCCGAAATGCTACGCAAATAGGAATAATATTTTAACTATAAAAAAAGCGGGTTTAAATGAATATAAACTTTAAAATTGACTTTTTTAAAGTCAGATTTAATTACGACTTAATTAACAAAGCTTTAATTGAAAACTAAAAAATAGCTGTTAACTAAGTTCCCACCCAAAATGCTTACCAGACAGCTCAGTTATTACAGTTAATCTAATTGAAAAACTGGCTAAATTATACTTGATATAAAGTAACTAGATCAAATTACCTGTATCTTGTATATTGATGCTTAAATATATTCTATGTTCCTAATCAAACTGTAAACATTCACCTCTCAGCAATAAGACTTCAATAAATGTAGTAAGATTTAATTGGAGATACTTCAAACTCCACTCTTAGGAATGTGCTTCCAAGAAAACTTTTATCGCTCAACCATAAAGTAATAAATAGCTAATAGCTAACGGCTGTTTGCGCAGCATTCCGCAGGAAATACTTACATTAAACTTTCTATCACATTCCGTACCTCAACTAAGATTTTTAACTAATTTTTGACAGCCAAGAATAATTATGAAGCAAATCTGCTAATAATCAATAAATTTTTTCCAAAACACGAAAATCATTTTCTATTTCTGCGGAGAGAGCGCGGTTTTGAGGGTCTGTTTTCAGGGCTTTCTTCAAATAATTTCTGGCCTTATCTAGTTTTCTCTCACTAATCAGGTGACGTGCCCAACGTTGATAGGCGATCGCTTGCCATTGCCTAACTTCCCAATCTTGGGGCATTCTCTGAGCTAAACCTTCTACTAAAGCGATCGCCCGAGGATATCTCTGATATTTTAATAGTTGTTTTAAATGTAAATAATAATTTTCTTTCAGTTGCTTTTCTACTTCTGAGGTAAGGGAGTAATTTTTATATTTTTCTTGTTTATAAGTTGCTTTGACTTTTGTTTGTTTTGGAGGTGAAGTTTTTGGAGATACAGTTTCTGATTTTGAGTTTTTATTAGTTGTTGATGTTGGGGTAAAATTATCAGGTGTTTCTATTTGAGCAGGAGCAACTTTTAACAGAATTTTGTACGCTTCTGTTACTGCAATAAATTTATCTTGAGCTTGTATATCTGTTGGATTAACATCTGGGTGATACATTCTTGCTAGTCGTCTATAAGAAGCTTTTACTTCTCCTAAACTAGCTCCTAAATTTAGTTCTAATTTTCTATAATAGTCTGCAATGTTCATATTTAATAATTGATAATAGACAATGAATAATTGATAATTATTTCTGTCAGCAAAGCTTTGCTTCTTTAGGTTGCTAAAAGCAATTATCAAGCGCCTTAGATAGACTTTATAGTTGTCAATTATTAATTAGGGCTTGCCGATCAAATACCAGAGTTTTGAAAGGTAAAAAAATTAGACTTTTTGATTACCTGAAAAAGTACCACCTTTTAGGTAGATCGGGTAAGGTTCCCGAAAAATCAAAAATGAGTGCATTTTGAACAAGAGTTGGGAACAAAATCAAGGGAAGATTATTCTAACAACACTTCTATAATTTCCATTCCTCCTCTACATCCCCAAAAGAAATACTTTGATCGTTCATACTTTATTCAGCAAACCCTAATTATTAATTATTAATTATTAATTATCCATTTAACTTCAACGTTCTTCAATTACTTGGTCAATTAGACCATATTCTTTTGCTTCTTCAGCAGACATAAAATAGTCACGATCCGTATCTTTTTCTATCTTTTCCAAAGACTGACCTGTACGCTCCGCTAACATATTATTCAATACCGATCTAACCCTTAAAATTTCCTTAGCTTCAATCTCAATATCCGTAGCTTGACCACGAGTACCTCCCATTGGTTGGTGAATCATAATCCTAGAATTAGGTAAAGCCAGTCTTTTACCTTTAGTTCCAGCAGCTAATAAAAATGAACCCATTGAAGCAGCTAAACCCAAACAAATAGTAATAATATCTGCCTTAATATACTGCATAGTATCGTAAATTGCCAACCCTGCTGTGACAGAACCACCAGGAGAATTTATATAAAGATAAATTGGCTTATTTGGATCGTCAGAATCCAAATACAACATATAAGCTACAATTCTATTTGCTATAGCATCTGTAACTTCTTGACCGAGAAAAATAATTCGTTCCTGACCAAGACGGGTATAAATATCTATCCATCTTTCATACTGACTACCAGGAAGACGATAAGGAACACTGGGAACACCTATAGGCATAATACTTTTTTTCCGTTTAATTTTATTGAGAACTTAATTTCAGTTATTCAGTTAGCCTCCTTCGGAGGAACTTCGCTAACAGTTATCAGTTATCAGTACGTCCTCAAATAGGAAAGCTTGAAATACTGAAATTTATTTTTTTCATCCCCCTTAAAATAAAAAGGGAGCTTGAAGACCTGATTTTTTGCTAAAGATATTGGTGATTATTTTCTACTTGTTAAAACTTGTTTCTTTTACAGATAATTTAAACAGTAGCAGGTAAAGGTTTTGGTAATTCTTTTCTACTTGCTAAAACTTGGTCAATCAAACCATATTCTTTAGCTATTTCTGGAGTCATATAAAGCATTCTATCTGTATCTTTAGCAATCTTTTCTACTGATTGACCTGTATTTTTAGACAGAATATTTAAAAAAGTTGTCTTATTAGCAATAACCTCTTTTGCTCTAATGGAAATATCTGTTGCTTGACCTCTTGCTCCTGTTTTAGCTTGATTCAAAACTATAGTAGCATGAGGTAAACTTGCCCGATATCCTTTTGTTCCAGCAGACAAAATCATAGCTGCTGTACCCATAGCTTGACCAATGCATATTGTATGAATTGGTGGTTTTACATAACTCATTGTGTCACAAATAGCAAATGCTTCTGTCTCAAAACCAACAGCATCTCCTGTATACCAAGAAGTACCAGTAGAATTAATATAAAAATAAATTGGTTTATCGGGATTATCGAATTGTAAATAAAGCAATTGAGCAATAATTAATTGAGTAACATCAATACCTATATTTCTTTTTACTTCATCCGATGAAAATAATGGCAACCCCAAATAAACGATTCGTTCTTTTAACATTAAAGATTCTAAATCGGGGGGTGGTGTCCGAAAAGATGCGTCTCCATAATAAGTGCTGGTTTGAACTGCTTTTATTGGTGATTCCATTAGATAATTCCTAATAATGATTGTACTATCTTTTGATTATATTTAGGTTGTGCAATGTTATTGTAGCGGATATGATTGATTATTAGCCATATTCTTGATATATAATATTACTCTAACTATTCTTAACTTAAAATACTTTTTTTGTCTAGGTGTGGATTGTACTATAATTATTAGGCAAAAATGAAAAATTTACCATTACTTAGTTTTCTGAGTTAATCTTGTAAGTATTCAGCTATTAGCCCTCAGCTATCAGCAATAACACCTTATCTTTAAGGATAGGTTTTAAGTGAATATAAACTTTAGATATGACTTTATATAGTAAAGTAAAATTTTTCTAGCTAAATTAATAAAGCTTTTATCGCTCACTAAAAACAATAGCTGAATTTCGCAGTTACGACCTAGGAAGTTAGCTTATAAATGACGGCTGCTTACTTAATCTTTACCAGAGATAGTGTTGACTTTCTCAGTAAAATTTTTCCATAATTATCTATACTCCTTAAACAACTAATTTTCTTGATATTTATATTAATAAGCATTCAGCACTAAACTATCAGTTTCTCAGAATATATATAATTTATTGTCAGAGAAAAGTAAAGCTTGACAACTAAAACTCATTGTTTTTATGCTTGAATTATCTAGTTCAAAATGCAGGAGAAGTAAAAAAAGTCCTTGCTTCATTTATCTCAAGATATGACCCCTGACTCCTAATAGCTGAATGCTTAACTTATATCGAAATTTTCCCCTATATTTTTGGAGATATTATTAAATTAGTAGTTAAAAAAATCCTCATACATTTTATGAAAGTTAATTTACATTCAGCCCTCAACGATATTAATATTGATGCCTCTCAATCTTCATCTCAACGTCAAATGGCCATATCTATCTCAGCTATGGCTAATGATTTAGAACGAAATGTACCATTAAACCTCTGTTTAATTTTAGACCACAGTGGTTCGATGGAGGGAAAACCACTCGAAACAGTTAAACAAGCAGCAACACAACTTGTAGAAAAATTAAAGGAAGGCGATCGCCTTTCAGTAGTAGCTTTTGATCATAGATCAAAAGTAATTGTTCGGAATCAAATTATTAATGATACTAATAGTATTAAGCGTGAAATTAACAAACTAAGAGCTTCTGGTGGTACTGCTATTGATGAAGGATTAAAGTTAGGAATAGAAGAATTAGGTAAGGGTCAAAAAGATGCTATTTCTCAGGTTTTTCTGTTAACTGATGGGGAAAACGAACATGGAGATAATGACCGTTGTCTCAAGCTAGCAAAGTTAGCAACAGATTATAATATGACTTTAAATTCTCTAGGATTTGGTGATGATTGGAATCAAGATATTTTGGAAAAAATTGCTGATGCTGGAGGCGGAACTCTTGCCTATATTCAAAGACCAGAACAGGCAATAGAAGAGTTTAGTAAATTATTTAGTCGGATTCAATCTGTAGAACTTACTAACTCTTATTTACAATTTTCTTTAATGCCTAAAGTTAGATTGGCAGAACTTAAACCTATTGCCCAAGTTGCACCAGATACTATTGAATTACCAGTTCAAAAAGAGGAAAATGGATTTCTAGTCAGACTGGGAGATTTAATGAAAAATGTAGAAAGAGTTGTTTTAATTAATATTTATATAGGGAAATTACCAGCAGGAAAACAAACAATTGCTGAATTAAAAATTCGTTATAATGACCCTGCTAAAAGTAAGAAAGATTTACTTTCCGAATCAATTTTAATTGAAGCTAATTTTATGGAAAAATACCAACCTGAAGTTAACCCCCAAGTACAAAATCATATCTTAGCTTTAGCAAAATATAGACAAACTCAAATAGCTGAAACTAAATTACAACAAGGTGATAGATCCGGTGCAGCTACAATGTTACAAACAGCAGCTAAAACAGCATTGCAAATGGGAGATACAGGAGCAGCAACTGTTTTACAAACCAGCGCTACTCGTCTCCAAGATGGAGAAGAACTTTCAGAAGCAGAACGGAAAAAAACCAGAATTGTTTCCAAAACTATTTTAAAATAGAAGGTACTTTTCTATTATTTTAACCAGGGAAAAATTCCTTGGTTAATAATTAGGATGTAAGCATTCAGCCATCAGCCTCAGCTATCAGCTATTTTTTTTGTTTTAGATGTAAATCCTATCTTTAAGACTATACTTTATAAACATTTCTCTTGATATAAAACTGTATAATAGATAGCTTTAAAAGCAGAGTATTGTTGCTATTAAAGGAGTTTTTCTACAGGAGGCTAGCTGACAGCTAATACCTATTCTCATTCTAAATACTATTTATTGACATAATTTTATTGTTAACTAGCTTTTGTGGTTTTTCTAGTTATTTTTACCGTCTTCCAAGTATAGCATTACTGTGGAGAAATTCTATAGTCATTCTGATTTAGATTGAGACAAGGTTTTCTTGCTGTGAAAGGGTTTTCGCTGAAAAAGTGTTATTCTTATTCGGAATGACTATATAATACCTCAATGCTTAGATTAGGATTTGCTGACAACGCTTTTCTTTCTTGATGAACCACATTGCCATAAACAAAATTTTGTAGGGATTTTGTATGCAACGTCCCTACTTTGATTTACTCACATGAAAACTGCTATATGGAAAAACTTTTGGTAAAGGCATTTATTTAGAATCCAGAAATTAAGAAGAATGGAAATTATAGAAAAGCTCTTCAAAATAATCGTCCTTTATTTTCTGCCCAACTCATGCTCAAAATTATCACTTTTTGAGCATGAGTAACTAATAGCAAACAAACAATAAAAAATAAGATTTCCCATATAAAAAATTATCAAAGACTTTTCATTGATGCTTTTGCTTCCTGGCGCAGTCTATCAGCAATTCTAAATAATTCTTGACCTGTATGTAAATAATAATCATCATAATTTAAAGTAAATAACTCTAAATCCTCTATTCCATCACTAACCTGATTCAAACAATAATATAAATGAGCAGCTACTCCCGCAAAATTAGATGGATTTGGTTGAGAATTAAATAAGTTATGAGCTTTTGTCAGTAAACGTCGAGAACTTTCTAAATAATCTTGAAAAGATTCAAGTAATTCATCATCAAATGGATCAGCAGCCAAATCATCAATTTCTCTTTTTAAAGGTCTCAATATTTGAACTATGATTCTGTTAACTGGTTTGTAAACTTGATTTAACCATTTTTGCAGATTTCCATCAACATTCTTGCTTCTTGTATGGTATTTTCGATAACCTTGGCTAGCTGCTTCATACCTATAAGAATTTTGATTAAATTGATGATTATCATAAGACCTTCTTCTTTGGGGATCCCCTAATACTTCATAAGCTTCATTAATCCTAATAATATTATCATGGCCTGCAGTATCTGTATTAGTATCTGGATGAAATACCTTCACTAAACGACGATATGCTTGTTTAATTTGTCCTTGAGTTGCAGTAGGATTAACATCTAGGGTTTTGTAATAGTCAGAAGTCACCATCGAACCATATTTTTTCAATAACTACAATAACAAATATAGCGACTGTAAATAACTTCTGAACAGGTGCTGAAGGGATAATAAGTAAGCTAAAAGCTTTTGGAATCAGATTTTCAGCAAACCTCTTCCCAGAAAAAATTAGTGGTTAGGATGAACTATTTAGGGTTTGCTGATTTCTCGGGAACCGTAAAAGTCTTTTTGTAGGAGTAGGGGAGTAGGGGAGTAGGGGAGGGGGTAATTTTTTTTGCCCAACGATAAGCCGAAGTTTGAGGTTTAATCAGCAAGCCCTAAATAGGGCTTGCTTATGGAAATATCAAAGTTTCTATAGGTAAATTATAGCTTTTTCAATCCCAAAAAAGTGCAACTTTTACAAATATAACCACCAAAAAGTTAAGATTTTAGCAAGACTAAAGGTAGAAAAACCAAGGCACAATTATTTCTCCTAATCTCTCTGTCTTCCCACTCTCCCCACACTTCCCACCCTCCTCACTCTCCCTATACTCTTCTTTTTTGAGCAAACCCTAATTATTGAATGTGGCCAAAGTTAATTCTGGTTCTTGAAACAATGGCGTACTTAAATAACGCTCCCCAAAACTAGGCTGAATCATCACTATTAACTTTCCATCATTTTCTGGACGCTTGGCTACTTCGATGGCTGCACAAAGAGCAGCTCCTGTAGAAATACCAGACAAGATACCTTCTTCCTTAGCTATACGACGACCATAAGCGATCGCCTCACTATCAGAAACTTGGATTATTTCATCAATAATTTCTGTATTTAGTACCTCTGGCACAAAACCAGCTCCTATTCCCTGAATTTTATGTGGTCCAGGTTTGCCACCTGATAAAACTGGACTTTTAGAAGGTTCCACAGCGATCACTTGAAATTCAGGTTTTCTGGCTTTAATGGTTTCTGCAACTCCACTAATTGTGCCACCAGTACCAACACCAGCCACCAGAATATCTAGTTTACCATCTGTATCTTCCCATATTTCTAGGGCTGTAGTTTTACTATGAATTTCTGGATTAGCTGGATTCTGAAATTGCTGTAACATATAATACTTGTCACTAAATGAATCTACAATTTCTTGTGCTTTGGTAATAGCACCTCTCATTCCTTTACTACCTGGAGTTAACACTAATTCTGCTCCATAAGCTCGTAACATAGCACGACGTTCTATACTCATTGTTTCTGGCATAGTCAAAATTAGCTTGTAACCCCTAGCAGCAGCTACCATTGCCAAAGCAATACCTGTATTTCCAGAAGTTGGTTCAACTAATGTAGTTTTCCCTGGTGCAATTAAACCTTCACGCTCTGCTACATTAATCATATTTACACCAATACGATCTTTGACGGAAGCAGTAGGGTTCATTCCTTCTAGCTTTACTAATATTTTTGCCAGACAACCTTCTGCTTGAGGAATACGATTAAGTTTTACTAAGGGAGTGTTACCTACTAATTCTGTAATGTTTTGAGCTATACGCATAATATTTATCACTGATGTTAAACTTTTAATTTTAACAATACTCTTGGAGTGGAAAATTACCAACATTTTCATTCTCTGAAGCACCCCACAAAAAAATTGCCCGCCACAGAATTTTCGATTGCATACTCACTATTATTGTGATATATTAGATATTAACTAGGGTTGTTAGTCTATGTGCATGACTTTTTATTCAACAAAAAAATAGAACTTGTTACTAATAGAAGAAAATGTTGTAAAGTATAAATTCAAGAAATGCGGTCGGCTTGACCGTTAATGCTTGTGGACGGAGAGCTGCCGACGATTAGGGACTTTGTATAATAGCATCCCTACAGCAGGAAGTAACACAGTAAAATGTCAGACTATGAGGTTTTATATCGGTTTTATGAAGCAGGAAAATCAACCATAAAGATATCTAATATCTTCACTGGACAGTGCAAAATTCTAGGAATAACTATTGCTAGCTAAGGATTTCAGCCATTTAAAAGTTAGAAACTTTCTAATGAGAACTGTAGGTGCTGTAAGCCTTTACCAGTAATGCTTTAACCCTTGAAAACAAATAATTTTTTAGGATAACTTTGTACTCTCCATATCTTCACATACAACCAATTTATTATCTTCGCCTGAGACTAAATTTTTGAGAAACCCAGTTATTTCGTGAACACAGGAAATATAGGAAGGAAAAACGCAACGTGCAACTTTCCTAGAAAATACAACAACCGGTCATTATAATTCATAGGGTGGCAAATACCACCCTAATTTTTCTAACCAACAACTAGAATTGGAAAGTAGTTCTGAGAGTACCAATAATTAAATCATCATTATCATCACTCTGATTAGCATTAGTAACATAAGTCAAACCAGGAGTAATAGAAATGTTATCTGAAACCTGGTACTTGTAGAATGCCTCAAAATGCCATGACTGGTCTTGTCTTAATCCAGTACCCAAACCACGAGGAACATCTAAACCATTCATATAAGGTTCCCGGCCTACAACAATACCACCTAAACTGCCTTCCCTAAACAAATTAGGAAAAGCCAGATTAGCCCCATAGGTCCACATTTCAAAATCACCTAAGCCACTTAGTTTACCATCAATAAATGTACCAAAACCATTAAGAGTAACCCAACTAGCAGCTCGCCAAGAAACCTCTACACCATAAGCATTAGTCACAACTGATTTAGCAATATTGTTTGGACCTCTACGATTATTAATCCCAGCATTTAAACCATATACACTATTAGCAATACCAGTTCCCACAAATCCACTATTAGCACCTATCCCTGTAGCCGCACCATCATCAAATCCAAAATTACCTGGTCCAAAATAACCATAGTTATAGGTAAGTCCAAGTTGAAAATTTCTGACTGGGGTAAAAGTTAATTGTGCCAGAGCAGCATGGTCTCCATTAAATAGACCTTTACCATCACTAGCATTTTCAGCTTCCGCTGCTAAGTAACCAAAAGATAGAGAGAATGGACTATGGCTACAAGCATATTTATCTTTACAGCCAAAATCATACTCAACTCCAATTCCTGCACCTCCCCCTAAACGATAAATAGGGTTCCTTTGACCAAAAGCACTAAGGGAACCACTTCCGCCATCAAAATCTTCCATGTAAGGATTAAGTGTAGGCACAAAGTCGTACCAACTTACATTATTAGCAGCAAGAGTTACTCTGATGTTATCTTTGAGAGGGAACTTATAGAATAACTTATCTAGCGCAAACGTATTACCTGTATTGTTGATATTAAAGGTTTGAGTTCCCTGAGCCTCACTTATTCCCTGGTTGAATGCTTGAGCATCACTTGCTTGTAATCTAGTAAACAATAAGTCTTCACCAGAAAAGCTAGTATTGAAATTCAGGCGTACCCGATATTGGAATGCTGTTTGGTCTTCATCTTGACGGCCTTCACCAAAAACTCCATATCTGCCTTCATTTTCAAAGTTATCAACAACGGCAAAAATAGTTTCACCTGTGAGTTTGGTAGTAGTAGAAAATTGATTGGCTTCTAATTCAGCAGCACGAGCTTCTAGACTATCTACGCGACCCCGAATAATTGCTAATTCTGCGGCAAACTCTTCTTGTATTCTTTCTAGAATAGCCAAGTCATCCTTAGTTACTACATCTCCTAGAGAACTTTGTATAACTTCTGTAATTCTATCTAGGCAAGCGTTAACACCAGCAGCAAATTCAAAACGGGTCAAAGCGCGGTTCCCTTTGAAAGTACCATCTGGATATCCAGCAATACATCCATAACGTTCTACTAAAGATTGTAGTGCTTGATATGCCCAATCTGTAGGTTGAACATCAGAAAGTTGATTTACAGAAGTAACTTGACCTTTGGCATCTCTAGGAACACCGGGTTGACGAAGATTACGACCTTCTCTACCATAGCGGTTAATTTGTTGTATAGTAGTTCTTGGTGTATTTGTAACGGAGTTAGCTGAATTTGTTCCAGGAATTTGAGCTAATAATTGAGTTCCTTGTGTTTCTAAGGTTTCAGTTGTTGCAGCTTGAGGCTGAATAACTGTATCATAATTTTTGTTTTCAATCGCCACAGCGGTTGAAGATGCAGCTACGGTTGCGACCAAGACTGCTGGACTAAAGACTAGAAAATTCCAGAATATTTTTGACATTTTATCTTCATCCTCACACAGACTACAGAGGTACTATTTGGTTTTTCTATTGGTTGATTTTTTATAGGGTAGAGTAATTAATTATTGCTTGATAATATTGCATCTCCTTTGGACATTAAAAATAGGCTTAAATAGCAGATAGTCCAATTTTCTTTCAGAGGTAAGATACCTTTTTCTCGAACTGGATTAGCACAACATTAATATAAACACCCTAGAACAAAATCTGATATTTGCTCGACTTCTTTATAGCACAAATATATTCTTCATTTTACTTTTACTACAAATTTAGGTTTTTTTGCCTTAAAACCTTAATCTCTTACTTTTGAGCTATACCCTAGCTAAGAACTAGGAAACTATCAACTTGTTCGTCTAAATATTAAGTTCAGTAAACAATTAACAGACTATCAAAAATTAATCATTAAGAAAGTTTTTTGTCTATGATACTGTATATTTATATGAAGCTTGCATATTTTACTACAATACGCTATTTTTTGGAAAATACTTTTTTTTATTGTTAAAATAAACCCAAGAAATATTTACTAACATTATTCTCGGCTCTTTCAAAACCTATAACTCTCAAAACACCTTATACAAATAAACCTATTTCTTTTAGAGCGATCGCCTATAGTTTTATCTTAATAAGAAAGTCTTCAAGTTTAATCGAACCTGTGCTTATTGCAATACTAAAAATGTCCCTTTGGAAGTTGAGCATATTCAACCAAAGTCTTTTGGTGGTACTAACCGCATTAGTAATTTGACTTTGGCTTGTCGTCCGTGCAATGAAGCAAAGGGAAACCAA
Organism: Okeania sp.; assembly: GCF_035285525.1. GTDB lineage: Bacteria > Cyanobacteriota > Cyanobacteriia > Cyanobacteriales > Microcoleaceae > Trichodesmium. Next base: position 19,477 of record NZ_JAYKGW010000168.1, read on the forward strand.
GATATTAAAGATTCCTGAGTGGGAAACCCAACTTGCTGGAGCGGATACGTTTTCAGGCCAAGCAACCACTTAAAGATGCTGCTGCTGTTAATGCTACTCGTTGGAAGTTGTTTGAAACATTAACTGCAACAGGTTTGCCCATTACTACTGGAAGTGGTGCTCGTACTAAATATAATCGGCGACGGCTAAATTTACCATGCATAACATTGTATAGATGCGGCTTGTGTTGGTGAAGTCGAACAATTAACAATCCTAACTACTCAACCATTATTGGTAACGGCAATGGGACACGGTTGTAGACAGATGGTGCAAATGGACAAATATGGTTTTCCCCGTCAGGGTTATAGGGCTAAAAAGCCTGTCGTAGGTTGGAAAACTGGAGATATTGTCAATAATGTGGTAAAAGGGAAAAACAATGGATTAAAAGGAGTCAGGATTAAAACTGTAAGAAGTAAGGGTAACTTTGATGTCCGACATGGGGATAAAATCTTGTCTGTATCTAGAAATCATATTCAATCTATTCACTATGGAGATGGATACAATTACTCGTTTTAAGTAGATTTTTTCTAAGACCTAATTAGGGTTTGCTGAAAAAGTTTTTTAAGGGTAGGGAATTTGCATGAAACCTCCCGTAGGGACGTTTCCCTTGAGCAGAGGAGCAAGAAAGTAATTTTTTTTTGCTCAACAATGTGCTTAAAATTGTAACTTTTTGTTTTTTCGGGAACCGTGCATTAAGCAGCTTAAAAGCAGGTACTTTTGACCTACCTAAAAATCCTAAAAACTTTATCTGCAAATGCTTTGATATCTCCATACGCAAGCCCTAAATAAACTTGGCTTTACGAAGCTTGACTTGGGTAAATTAATCAGATAACAATTATAGCATCTTATGATTATTTACTTTCTTTATAAATAATAAATAATTTTTCAGTCGCTTAAAATACTAACATTTTTTTGCTTAGATCAAAACATGAGATTCTAGGAAAAACTAAATTAACTGAATTAACTTAGGCTAGATATTTTTTCAGCCATGCTAAAGTCTTTTTCTGTTAAACCACCAACATCATGGGTTGTTAATATAACTGTCACTTTATTGTAAGATATTTCTAAATCTGGATGATGTTGTGATGCTTCAGCCGGAGCTACTAATTTATTCACAAAATCAATCGCTTCCACAAAATCCTTAAATACTTTTATACACTTAAGCTTATTTCCTGCCAATTTCCAATCTGATATTTGACTGGCACGTTCATTGATTTCTTCTAAAGTTAATAATTGACTCATTAAGCTATTCCTAGAATTACTTAAAAAACTATCCGCTCTTATCTTTAAGAGTTTCTTAGGAAATACCTAACAACTGATTTAAGATAAGAGCGGTCTAGGGGGTCACTTTGATTGAAACCTGACTGCCGGGAGGAACCCTAGATCAGCCTAGTAAAGGTTAATCCTTATAGTTCCCAGGGTGGGAACAAAGACTAACTGCTAGAGAGCAGCCCCGGCACACAGCCGGCATTCTCCAATCAGGCGACCCATGCGTTTACTACTATCTGGCATAGGCATCACCTCCTTTTATCCCTGAACGGTTATTGTTCATTTATTACACTTAGTTTATATTAGCACAAAAATTTGAAAATGCAACTACCTAGTTAATTTTTTTTTCAGAACAGAAAGAAAAATCCCCCCCCCAAAAAAATAATAACTCCCACATTACTAAATATGTAGAAGCTATTAAATAGGATGAGTACCAGACCCGGACTCATCCTTCAATTAACTAAGTTATATTACAGAGCGTTACCACGAGGTAATACTTCTTCAGGGAAGATAAAGTTTTTATGTGGTTGATCCGCAGGAGCCATCCAAGCACGGATACCTTCGTTCAACAAAATGTTTTTAGTATAGAATGTTTCAAACTCAGGGTCTTCAGCAGCTCGTAACTCTTGAGAGACAAAGTCATAAGCTCGTAGGTTCAATGCTAAACCTACAATACCTATAGAACTCATCCACAATCCCATTACTGGTACGAACAACATGAAGAAGTGTAACCAACGCTTGTTGGAAAATGCAATACCAAAGATTTGAGACCAGAAGCGGTTAGCTGTTACCATTGAGTATGTTTCTTCAGATTGAGTAGGCTCAAATGCACGGAAAGTATTTGCTGCCTCTCCATCTTGGAACAAAGTATTTTCTACTGTTGCTCCATGAATCGCACATAACAATGCTCCACCTAAAATTCCAGCTACACCCATCATGTGGAATGGGTTTAGTGTCCAGTTGTGGAATCCTTGTAAGAATAGGATGAATCGGAAGATACCAGCTACACCAAAACTAGGTGCAAAGAACCAGCTTGATTGACCCAATGGGTACATTAAGAATACACTTACAAATACAGCAATTGGTCCAGTGAAGGCAATAGCATTGTAAGGGCGAATTCCTACCAAACGGGAAATTTCAATCTGACGTAAGCAGAAGCCAATCAAAGCAAATGCACCGTGTAGAGCTGTGAATGACCAAAGGCCACCAATTTGACACCAACGTGCAAAGTCACCCTGAGCTTCTGGGCCCCAGAGGAATAATAGGGAATGTCCCATAGTATCTGCTGGGCTACTAACTGCAACAGTTAGGAAGTTACAGCCTTCTAGGTAAGAGGAAGCTAATCCGTGAGTATACCAGGAAGTAACGAAGGTAGTACCAGTTAACCAAGCTCCAATGGCTAGGAAAGCACATGGAAATAAGAGTATACCAGACCAGCCTACGAATACAAAGCGATCGCGCTTTAGCCAGTCATCGAGGACATCAAATGCGCCTCTTTGAGTTTGTGGGCGTCCCACTGCTACAGTCATTACGATATTCTCCAAATAATTATGATAACTACGGTCAATGTTTTCTCACTACATAGTATAGATATACCTAATTATGTATATTTCTGTTTGGACAGAAAATGAGAAGTTTTGTAAACAATGTTTAGTTTTATTACCGTGATTCTCATTATAGAGGTAATTTTTGATTGGGGCAACTAGAAAAATAAATTTTTTTAAGTATAATTTTTATTAGATTTTAGATTTTAAAGTGGCCTGATAAATTTAAACTAAAGCTCACAAGTTATACAAGAAAGTTCTTGCAGCGCTTTTCAGATTGATAAACTACATAGGGTGTGCGGTTCTTCAGTCTTTTTGCGCTTGGGAGGGAGTAGGGAGTAGTAGGGACTTATGGAACGTCCGTACAGAGTCAAGAGGAATAAGGAGTTGTAGAGGACGAACACGGTTCCCGATACATCAGAAAAATTATCCCTTGACTTGGATGTCCCAATATAACCAAAATAGTCACTTTTTTACCCAAAAGGGGCGAAAACCTGGTAATTTTACGGTTCCCAAGAAATCACGACTAAAAAAGGCACTTACCTCTATCTATAAAGACTTTTAGATTTATTCAGCCAGCCCTACATAACCAAAAAGTTGTAGGGGCGAATGGCCATTATCTCCTACTGTGTTCTACCGAAATGAAAATCCCTGTTGGATTAGCGAACTACAGAAGTTAAATTATTGCTGTGGATAAATTATGAGAGGAATGAGAATTTCCTAACCCCTCTCTCTGCTGAATGTTATGAATAGCCAGTTGAAAATATTATCAAATTCACATAATATCTTAAGTAATACCTAAGATGGGACTTACTATATATAAGACTAACCACAAATCTAATCAAAGCGCTCAAGTCGCTTAAATGGTTAGTCCAGCCTACCTAGCAGTAAGTAAACCTCCTGATCGATCATAATACTTCGTATGGGCGTGGCCAGTTCTGACCTAAGAGTGTTTGGCATTAAACAGGTAAAAAGATTTGAAAAACAAGTGTGTCATACCTTTTCAAGCCAAAATAACCGGGCGTGGCCAACTTTACACTTTTTGTAGGAGGGACGCAAAAATCTCCAATTCAACTAATTATGTATTCGTGCTTGACACGAGTAAAGCACCATTAACATCATGCAAACCAGGCATAGCCAGGTCACTTATTAAAAGTAGGCAAAGCCAAAGTTTTTAGAGTTGATTTTAAGTAGTCAACAGCTTTGGCAGTAGGTATCCCTATTGATAAGGCTTAATTCTCGTTATACTGTATTAAGGTTAAAACGGGAGAAAGTTACCAAAAAAAAAGAGGTTTAAAGCCTCCCCTTAAAAAGGGATGAAAAAAATTTCGATTCAGTATTTCAAGCTTCTGGCTTTCCTGCGGAATGCTGCGCCAACAGCGAGAGGTAATGATAACTGATAACTGAAATGACGGTTCAACCTGACTAAATAATTAAAAATGTTCACTATTGATATTATTGTAAAATATACTCCTGTACCATTTTCAGTACAACGTAAGTCTGCTGAGGATGCTGAGGATGTTTATCAACAAATTCTTGAGGCTATTCGTTCTGGAAGCCCTCAAATTTTGGAACTTACTTGTGAGAAAATGCCAGAGAAAAAGATAGCTATAGTAATCAGTGAAGTTTCTGGGGTGCAAATTTCCCAAAAATCTGGTACTGCTGCTGCTGGAAGAACACCTGGTTTTGTAGCTATGGGTCAATGAAGCCAAAAGATCAAACTGTTAAGGTTACTCATCCAGCAATTTTAGTAGAAGATATTTGTTTTAATTGGCCTAACGGTAGTCAAGTATTACGTTCTTGTTCTCTTAAAGTACCCAAGGGACAGTTTTGGATGCTCTTGGGTAGTAATGGTAGTGGCAAATCAACTTTGTTAAGATTGCTGGCTCAACTTTTGTCTCCTAAATCTGGAAAAATTAATTTTGAAGGTAAAATAGGTTTTGTTTTTCAAAATCCTGACCATCAACTTGTAATGCCTACAGTGGGAGCTGATGTTGCTTTTGGATTGGTTGAAGAGAAGTTATCTCAACTTCAAGTTCGCTCTAGGGTTGAAGATGCTTTGAGTGCTGTAAATTTATTAGAACTACAACGCCGACCTATTTATGCTTTGAGTGGGGGACAAAAACAAAGAATTGCTATTGCTGGTGCTATTGCTCGTAACTGTGATATCTTACTTTTGGATGAACCTACAGCTTTACTCGATCCAGATAGTCAATTAGATTTGGTGACTCAAGTCCAAAGTTTGGTAAATAATCGAGGTATTACTGCTCTCTGGGTGACTCATCGCTTGAATGAGTTAGATTATGCTGATGGAGCATTTTTGCTAGATAAGGGCAAAGTAGTAGATGAAGGTAGTCCTGAACTTTTGCAGAAACGTTTAATTAAGGATTTGGATTAAACTATTGTTCCTGAGTAAGCATTTGGCGATCAGCTATTTATTTTATTTTAAGATAAAAGCTTTATTAGTTAGTTGCGGTAAATTCAATTTTACTATCAAAGGCGACTTTACTTTAAAGGTTCAAGCCATTTTCAGATATTTAGATAGGATTTGCTGATAGCTGACGACTAACTAATACCTTAATGCTTGAGTTGCTGGACTAATTTTTATTAGTTAACCCTTTAGCAAGGATATTAAGAATAGTGGGGTGTAGATTATAAATTTGGATAAATGTTATGCTAGCTTAGTATTTGTTAACATTATCTAAATAACTTACCTTGAGTCATGTCACGCCCTTTAAAGCAAACTATTTTACTTGTAGATGGCTATAACGTTATTGGTTTATGGCCTCGCCTCCGAGAAGTTCGCAATTTTCATGGATTGGAAACAGCCAGAAGAGATTTAATTGAGGCTTTAGTAAACTACAGTGCTAGTCAGGGCTTAAATACTCAAATCGTATTTGATTCCCAATACCAATATACTCCTACTACGAAAGAAATTATTACTGATAGATTATTGGTTTATTATACAGAGTTTGGTCAGACAGCAGATACTTTTATAGAGAAAGCTTGTGCTAATCTTCGCCAGGATATCCATTTATCTAAAAGTAGGTTAATAGTGGCTACTTCAGATCGAGATGAAAAACTTACCGTGATTGGTTATGGTGCTGAGTGGATGTCTTCTCAACAGCTTGCCCATGATGTAGAAAATGTAGCCAGCAATGTTCGGAGTAGATGTCAACGAAGGAAAAAAACATCAAGTCGTTTTGCTAGTTATTTAGACCCAGAATCTCAAAGACGTCTGGCTGAATTGAGAATGGGTAAATAATATTTACGTTATCATATAGTTTGACGTAAAGTTAAATAAAATTATCTAATGATAGATATAAAAATAAAATATCAAAAAGGGGTTGCAAAATATTTTGCATCACCACTATAATAAGTAATTGTTGCTCAGGAAAAAGCACACACTTAATCCTCGGTAGCTCAGCGGTAGAGCGGTCGGCTGTTAACCGATTGGTCGCAGGTTCGAATCCTGCCCGGGGAGTTTAAAAACTTTATGAACATATTTGTAGAGGGTTTAGGGACCTTTGTAGGGGGTTGGGAGACCTTTGTAGAGGGTTGGGAGACCAAACCCCTACGGTGTTAAATTCTAACGATTACCGGATTTGATATAACTTCTTCCTTTTCATATCAAATCCGCTGGCTTTGGATAATAGGGTTATACCATCAGAGAAGAGGGAAAATTTCTAGTTGGTAGAGGCTTTGGAGACCAAACCCCTACGGTCTTAAATTCTAAGGATTACCGGAAGGGTTATACCATCAGAGAAGAGGGAAAATTTCTAGTTGGTAGAGGCTTTGGAGACCAAACCCCTAACGGTCTTAAATTCTACCGATTTTTTACCTACTTTTTGATTTGTCACCGCCTATACACGGATTGCTACAAATTAATTATTCATCAACTTTCAATTTTTGGCAGAAGATACGTTCACATTTAATTTCACCATTTCCCAGAGTTTGATGAATTTCTAATTCTGCTTCAGGAAATGCTTGAAAGAGGAAACGTTCTCCAGGAAAGACGGTATGTTCCCAATATTCATTTTCAATATTACTAATTCTAGCAATCTGCATTTTGGCAGTAGTATTTGCATAGAAACAGAGAATTTTTTGACTTTGTTTTTCTGGTAGTCTATCTAGTGTTACAGTCATAATCTTTAAGTTCCTTCTAAGTTTTCAATGCTAATTAGCAACCCGACTGAATCTTGAGATTTTTGAGTGCCAATACTATTATTATAAATTGATAGTAATTCTTTAAGCATATCTTTAACTACTTTTATTGAAGAAAATTTATTTAACTTAAGTTATCTACTTCTAGATTGTTATTTTCCCAGTCATATATGTTCATAATTGAGCATTTTATACTGATCAAATTACTTAAGTAAGTATTGAGCTTTTGAATGTAATAATGTAAGCATTCAGCAGTCAGCTATCAGCTATCAGCTTTGAGTTGCTAACTCATTCTCAAAGGGAAGCAGAAAGTAGTCTTTCAAGCAGAATTAAAAGTTATCAATAAAATTCGGTAACTAGCTAAGTTTGGTAACTTACTTATTTATGTTCAAAAGCTGAATACTTAGGTAATAATTAACTAAGATTAACTAATAGCCTGATTATTCATAGCTTTTGGCATTACATAAATACGCTTGGGATTTTAATAGTTTTGTGTTTCGGGGAATTTTGCCCGTTTCTTATATTTTCGGACGGTCAGGATGCCTATCCCACTTATATTCATCCCTTTATTCAGCAACACCAAGCTTTTTACTCTCGTTGCATACTAATTATTTATTCTATTAAAAATACAACAGATTTTACTTTGTTTAGGTACACCTGTTGCTGGCAAAATACCTGATCTAGAGGCATTTAATTCTAAGTATGTATGTACCTGGAATTTTATGTAATTATTAATGTAAGTATTTAGCTATTAGCAAACCCTATCTCAACCTGAAAATGCCTTTTTAATAAATATAAAATTTTTCATAGGTTAAGATTGAATTTACTTCAACTAATCAAACTTTTATCTCAAACTCAAATAAATAGCTGATTGTTGACTGCTTCGCAGAATTATGCCGGAAATAATTACTTGCTAAGTTTGCTAAATAAGGTTGATAAAACAGTATTAGAAAACAAAAAACCTTCAGGATCTGTCAATTTTATATATCCTTCTATTGGAAGTTTTTGGTTGCTAGAGAAAGGGATTACTAAACCTTTTGAATTAATAAATTCTACCCACTTTAATTTTTGATAGGGTTGCAAATAAGTTAATAATTTTTCTACGGTTTCTTGACCAAACTCCTGAGATAATTTTAACAAATTTACTCCTTTAGCCAACCGGAATTTTAACATCAGTGTTTCTAACAAATAATCTTGATTTGATATGTCTATACCCTGATTTTCGATACTATTACCTTGAAAAGATAGCACCCATTGATAATATTCTTTTCGGGTGTGCGGTCGGGTAAATCTTTTTCCTTCTACATAACTTGCTGCACCCATACCAAATCCATAATAAGAACAATTTTCCCAGTAAACTTGATTATGGCGACATTGATAACCTGGCTTAGCATAATTAGATATCTCATAATGTTCATATCCTGAACTTGATATTAACTGCTGTGCCATTCTATACATTTGGGCTGTCGTTTCATCTTGAGGCAAAGGACTATGACCTGATTGATAATGACGTCCAAACGCTGTCACAGGTTCTAGTACAAGGTCATAACTGGAGATATGGGTTGGGGAAAGAGCTATTCCTGTTTCTAAGGAAGTTTGCCATTTTTCTAAAGTTTGGTGTGGCAGTCCAGAAATTAGATCGATACTAAAATTAACAATTCCTGATTGATACAATATGTCTACTGCTTTGTAAATATCTGAGACATTATGCGATCGCCCACAAAGTTCCAACAAATCATCTTGGAATGCTTGTACTCCCAAACTGACTCGGTTTACTCCCAGGGATTTATATCCTTGGACTTGTTCTCGGTCAAAAGTTCCGGGGTCCATTTCTATGGAAATTTCAGCATTGGCCACAATTCCTAATTTTTGTTCTAGGGTATCTAAAATTTGACTTAGTTGGCCTACTGACAATAGGGAAGGAGTACCACCGCCAAAGAAAATAGTTTTTAGGGGTTGACAAAAAGATGTTGTTATGTTTATTTCCTGACAGATTACCTCCACATATTCTTGAATTTGAGAAAAGTTATCACCTTTTTTAGTATCGCCCACTACAGAGACTGGAAAATCGCAGTAGTAGCAGCGCCTTCGGCAAAAAGGGATATGAATATAAGCCGAACTAGGAATGGGGTAATTTCCGACTGGCCTTTTCACTATTAAACACAGTTACAAAATATATCATTTGTCTAACTATCTTAAACAATTATAAACTTAATGAGAAGTAGTAGTAAGGTAAATCAGAAATATAATATTTTTTGAGGAGGTATAAATATTGCTTAAGTAGAAAGTCGCAAAAATTCCTTACATATTTTTTATGCTCTGGTTTTCAAGTAGCTATGTTATTCTTTTTATGGTGTAATTTATTGGTATTATTAAAGTAAAAATAACTATTTTTTGTGAATAATAAAAGTTGGTTACAAATAAGTTTTCAATAGTATTTACTAAGTAAATATTAATTTTATCGACATATATCAATGATCTCTAAACAGACAAGCTTATTTAGAAAATTATTTAATGAATCTGGTATGATTGTTTGATATTTATTCTAAATAAAATCAGTAATAAGTCATTATTTGGGATCAAAAATCAGGTGAAATTAATTAGATTATTTTGCTACATAAGCTCTCTAAATACAATTTTTGCTATAAGAAATAACTGTAAAAGGGAATCTGCATTATGAATTGTTGTCAAATTTCCATAAAGTTAAAACCTAATAATAAAGATAACCGTAAAGAATGGCATATAACGGTAAAGATATAATAGAAATAATATTGAGCAACCCAAGAATTATGGTTCTTAATCATTATTGGTGAGTACCTCTTAGGGAAATATCTATATTTTTATAAAACAAAAAACAAACTGAAAAAAATGCTTGACGCAATCATTATCATTTCATTTTTACTTGCTGGAGCCGGGATAGGTTTCTATAGCATAGAACTTCTACCACCAAATGTCTTACTAGAAGTTACTAATATAGAAGGTTTACGTTCGGTATTATCTGCCTTTACCGCTCTGATTGGATTTGTGGTAGGATTAGTCTTTCAAACTACATATCGACGAGTAGAGACAAAAGTCAGTAAGATGCCTGTTGACTTATTATTAACGCGGGCGATAGGATTGGTTATCGGATTATTGGTAGCAAACTTAATGCTAGCGCCACTTTTTTTACTGCCTATTCCCCAGGAGTTCAGTTTTATTAAACCTTTGGTAGCAGTTTTAGGTAGTATAATGTTGGGTTTTACAGGAGTTAATGTGGCTGATACTCACGGTCGTGGGTTTTTACGGCTAATTAATCCTAATAGTTTAGATGCAGTATTGGTAGCAGAAGGAACTCTGAAACCTGCGAGTACCAAAGTTTTAGATACTAGCTGTATTATTGATGGTAGAATAGAAACTTTATTAGAAACAGGTTTTCTAGAGGGTCAAATTCTTGTTCCACACTTCGTTTTACAGGAACTACAACTTATTGCTGATGCTGCTAATGATCAAAAGAGAGTCAGAGGTAGACGGGGTTTGGATATTTTAAATAGGATCAAAGAGGTTTATCCTTCTCAGATTCAAATCCATTTTGCAGACTATGACGAAATTTCTACTGTGGATGGGAAGTTGATTAGTTTTGCTCTGGAAATTAATGGTACTCTGCTAACTAATGATTATAATTTGTCTAAGGTTGCTAGTTTACAAAAGGTTCCTGTGTTAAATATTAATGATTTGACTCAGGCAATGCGTCCGACTTATTTACCTGGTGATACGATTGAAATTAAAATCCGTAAGGAAGGTAAGGAACCTTCTCAAGGTATTGGTTATTTAGATGATGGTACGATGGTTGTGGTAGAGTCGGGTAGCGAATATGTTGGTGATGAGGTACGAGTGATTGTGACAAGTTCTTTGCAAACTTCTGCTGGGAGAATGATTTTTGCTCGTACTCAAGAGTCATTGATAATGAATAATGAATAATTATTAATTATTAATTCTCTAAAACCTTAATCTGGGGGGCGTTTAACTAATTTATCGGTGAAAACTCCTTAACTTAACGGATAAATGTGGGGGTAGGGGGCGGGTTTAACTAATTTATTGGTGACTTCTTCACTTCACTGAGAAACCCGCCCCTACTAAAAATCATTGATCAAAATGTAGGGGCGGGTTTGAGCAGAGATTTCCCGGTTCCATCTCACATTTATGTAAACCCGCCCTCTTTTCTTTTCTACAATAGGGGGTAGGGGGCGGGTTTAACTAATTTATTGGTGACTTCTTCACTTCACTGAGAAACCCGCCCTCTTTTCTACAATATTAAAATAATGTGGGGGTAGGGGGCGGGTTTAGCTAATTTGTCGGTGACTTCTTAACTTCACTGAGAAACCCGCCCCTACTAAAAATCATTCATACTCCCTAAAAAACCTAAAATCTGGTCTCATACTCAACTGACAACACAGAATTATCCTGGAAATTACTACCTCCACGGAAACGTACTTTATCGCTAATTTGATAATTTACAGATAACTCTGTTGTACCATTAAGTGTGGTTGCGGATGCTCCCACTTTATCTGTCACGTCAATACCAACCTCTAAACCCCAACCTAAACTAGAAGCTTCTTGGGAACCACTTTTAGGAATAGTTGCAGGAAATACCCGAAACTCACTTAGTCCTGTAGCTTGAACAATATCTTGTTGGATGGTACTAAATAATGCGGTACTGGCTACATTTGCTAATGCTAAATTTCTGTCTTCACTAAAAGTATTAATAATATTGCCTCCTAATAAACTGACTATTTGCCCTTTTGTTCGTTCTGGGGAACTGGTTAACTGTAGATTATCTTCTAGTTCTGATAGCAGTCCTCTTGCTTTAGCCATAATATTAATTTTCTGATTGCTATTTAAAGTTCCTGGTGCTGGAGTATCTGCTGTTTCAGCGTCAAATGCTGTAGTCGATCTGGTTCTTAATGAACCACTGCTTTCAAAAGCTGATGCTAGTAACTGTAGATCTAACATCGGGTTGAGTCCATTGCTAGGGATAAATGTGGCTTTATTTTTGTAGCTGGGATCTAACCGCAAACTGGTACTAAATAAATTAACGATACCACCTTGTAAGTCTATGGTACCACTAGGGCGAATATCAGTGACAGTGCCATTTACTGTTAAACCACCTGCCACTTGAAAATTTGCTAATCCTGGACTAATCATTTTGAGGCCGTCTTTCAATATCAACTGAAAATTATTCAGACCGATCTCAAATGCTCCAGCAGCATCATTTGCTTGATTTCCTGTCGCTCCTGCTAAACCTGCGGCTTCATTTAAAAATATTTTACCACGGGATACTTCTATGTCACCACCAATTTCGGGTTGCAAAGCTGCACCTGTAATTAATACTTTGCCATCAATACCTCCTTGGAAAGCTTTTTGGTAGTTTATGTTAAGTTGGTCTAGACTAATAGTTAGGGGGTTATTAATATCTACGTCTTGACCGCCTAAAGGTTGCAGCAATGGTAAAACTCCCGTAACTCCAACTGTACCTTGACTAATATTTCCTTGAATTTTTTCGACTTTGATGCGATCGCCAATAAATGAGACTGCACCTTTTAAGTCTGTTACAGGTTCGGGAAATGCTGCTGCGGTTATGCTAACGTCTGTAAATTTTGTAAGTCCGACTATGCTTGGTTTTTGTAAGGTTCCGGCTACCTGCAACCTGGCTTCTCCTTTACCAGAGTTTAGTGTCAACTGGTCAGTCAAAATATTGATTATTTGAAAGGCATCATCTTTTACTTGTAACTCGATGTCAAGGAGATTACTATCTGCATAAACTCTGGCAAAGGGTAAGTCGATGGGTACATTACCTCGATATGTAATGGGGTCGCCAATGATAGAAATGCCTCCATTAAATTGCAGTCTTCCACTATCGAATCTAAAGTCTGTTTTTGCTCTCTCGATAGGTTGTTCGTTGAGAGTTCCATTTTCTATCCGAATTTGACCGACAGTTTTGGGATCGGCAAAGTTTCCACCTAATTTTGTTTCTAAATCTAATATTCCGGTAACGTTGATATCTGGTGGTATGTAGCTCTGGGCAAATTTTTGGATTTCTGCTAAGTCTACGTTGTCTAGTTTTAATTCTCCATTTTGTTGTTCTGCACTCAAGTCTCCATTGAAAGCTAAGGATGCTTTTCCCACTTTGACTTCTAGGGGTTTAACGGTTAGTGTATCTTTTTCGTATTTGCCTTCTAGGAGAAATTTATCTACTTGATACGCTCCCCAACTCCAACCATTTCCTTTGATATCAAATTGCCCATCAATACCAGACTGCAAGGAACCTACCGCTCTTATTTCTCCAGAAAAACCAACATCTAGCTCGGCAAGGGGTGGTATTGATACAGCGGTGGTTGTTTGTTGACTTGCTTGCTGTTGGAGCAGTGCTTGAATTTCGGCAAATCGACGCAACTGCCTGATTATAGAGGTATTTTCTGGCAAACCGACTGGTGATGTTTGTATGTCTGCTGCTTTGGCATAGTTTGCAGGTGCTATTCGTCCAATGTCTGCTAAGTCGAACCATTGGAGGGCGGTCAAAATATCTTGAATTTCTGCTTTTTCGATTTTGAGACTAGCTCCAAACCTGGGATCAAAATTATCATCTGGTGAGTTGATGTCAAGCATTGCTTCTAAAAGGTATCGACTGTTTCCTAGTAGAAAGATACCGTTATTGAGGCTTGCTTTTTTCTGACTATAATTTATGTCTGCTGTGAAACTTTTGGCATCTATGTAACCAATAGCTGGTTTTAATACTTGTAAGTTGCCATCTGCTTTAATGGCGTTGATATCAAATGTTCTCAAATTAGATAGAGCTATTTTTGCTGATGCTTCTCCAGCAACTGCACCGATACCAAATTCTGGTGGCGGTGTTATTCCTAATGATTGGATGGGGAATTTATCTAATGTTACTAAAAAGTTTTCTCCTTTGGTAGTTCCTGTTAGTTTGAGTTGGTCAAGTTTGACTAATAAATTGGTGGGAAAATAGGTTTTATCTAATACTAATTCTAAACGGTCATTATTACCAGCAATTTTCAGGTTTACTCCTTGATTAAGTCCGGCATTTATTTTTCCTAATAACCGGGAATCAAAATCTATTAAGTCTGTATCTATTAAGTCTTTGGCATTTACTACTAAGTTTCTCAAATCTAGATCGCCAACTAAGTTTAAATCTTCGATAGATTTACCAATAACTTTACCTTGAAAGTTGAATAAACCTTTTAATAATTCGTTTTTATTTTCCAGGGGTAAATCTTTGGTAAATTTTTCGATTGGCAGAGATGCTAAATCAAAGTCTGATAAATTAATGTTAATATTAATTCCAGAAATTTCTGGTGGTTTTTGGGCTGGAAAATCTGCACGAACTTTGCCATTAAGATTAACATTGGGAGGAATAGCAACTTTTTCTATTTCTATTTGTTTGCCACTCCAACCAAAGAAAGAACTAAGAGATTTTTGAATAACTGGTAATTCAGAAAGTGTTAATCCGCCCCTAGCTTTTATTCCTTCTGGGGTTAAATTTTGTAGATTTCCTGATAAATTAATTCTACTATTAAATAATCCGCCAATTATTGGTAAGTTTGTGGCTTGACCTAATAATTGTTGTGCTTGTCTAATAGCAACAACTGCCGATTTTGCCTCCTCTTGTTTTTCTATAGCTGTCGAGAATTGTTCTAAAGGAATTTTGTCTCCCACGACGGCAGCTTGCCAGTTTTGACCGACTAATTCTCCATTAATATTTACAGCTCCTCCTTTATCTAAAAGTAGTTTTCCTGCTGCTTCAACTGCGATAGCTTCTGGGTTTAAATTATCTAAATTTCCAGCTACTTTAGCATTACCAATAATATTCCCTTTAATTGTTTCTAAAGAGGTTAAAATTTCTGGAGGAACTATTCCTGTTTCTTTGGCTATTTTTTTAGCAAAACTGAGAGGAATAGGGTCGGCGATCGCTATTGCTTGAAAGTTGCCTTGGTCTAATTTTCCTTTAGCATTTATTTTATTATTTCCAATTGTTAATATGCCATTTCCATCGGCTGCTATTGCTTGAGGATTCAAATTATTAATATTAGCAAATAGGCTTAATTTACCAATTAATTCTCCTTCTATTCCTGGGGGTAAACTGACATTAGCCGGAATATCAACTAAACCAGTTTTTCTAATAGTTGCTTCCAGAAGGCGTAAATTAATTGTGGCTGTTTGAATATTTGCTAAAAAGTTACCTTGATTAAATTTACCCTGAATATTAATAGGATTTTCATCAATAAGTAACTTGCTGGTGGCTGTGGCATTTATTCCTTCTGGCGATAAATCTCTTAAATTTCCAGATAAATTAGCATTAAGATTTACTTGACTATTTAAAGATTTAACTACTGGAATTTGAGTTTTTAAAGTTTCGATTTGTGTCTGGTCAACTGACATTAATCCAGATGCTAAAACCGATTCTCCTAAATCTACCAATTGATTCACTGATAAATTACTGCTCTTAACTAAAGCTTCAAAATTGCCTCGATCTAATTTTCCTTTAGCATTAATTGTTCCTCCAGCAATAGTAACTTTCCCATCCCCATCAACATTAATTCCTTCAGGACTTAAGTTTTTAATATTTCCCGAAACTATGGCTCCTCCGGCAATTTTTCCCTTAGTATTTTCGGATAAAATATTGTTTTTAAGGGCAACTATGCCTGTATCTATTAATAATTTTTCCACAGCAGTTAAAGAAATTTCATTAGTTTTAACTACCGTCTTAAAATTTCCACCTTTCAAACTACCAGCAGCATCAATTATACCCGGTTCAACTATCAAATTTCCAGTTAAATTTGCCGTAATATTTTCCTGTAAAAATTCCGGGTCAAGATTAGTCAAATTTCCTGATAATTTGACATTCCCATTTAACAAACCGTTCAGAGACTTTAACTTCGGTATATTTGTTTTAATTAGATTTAATTGTTCCTGGTCAGTAATAATTCCCGAATTTGCTGCCGATAAGCCTAAATCCAACAAAGAATTAACAGGTAAATCTTGAGTATTAACTAATCCTTTCAATCCACCATTTCTAACTTGACCCCTAGCATTAATCACCCCTTTTTCTAAACTAAGATTTCCAGCAAAATCAGCCTTTATTCCTGGCAAACTTAAATTATTAATATTTCCAGCAGCAATTCCTTCACCATTAATTTTTCCATCAGTTTTATTAGATAAAATTCGATTAGGAGTCACCTTAATATCTAAATTTCTAGCAACTCTTTCTAAACCTCTTAAACTTAATTGAACAGCCTTACCTTTACCTTGCCAAATACCATTATTCACCTCACCATTCACATTAACTTGACCGCCAGCAATATTAACTATCCCTTTACCATTTCCCTTAATACTATTAATTGAAAAATCCGTTGTTAAACCAGAAAAATCACCTTCACCATTAACAATACCCTCCAATCCTGATGGTACACCAAACTGTTGTAAAGCCGATAAATTATCTAAACCAATTTGATTAGCAGTCGCCTTAAATCGCCAGTTTTCCAAATTAACATTACCATCAACATTTACCCTTCCTTTATTACCAACTTTAACAACAGTATTCTTAATAAACACCTGATTATTCAGAATATCAACTTCACCACTCAAAGGATAAACCGCTTGCGGTAATTGCCATTTAACTTGACCTTGAATAGCTTCTAAAGAACCAGAAACTTTAACATCCGTAGACAAATCACCTACTGGAAGAGGAGAAACAAAAGCAAATTGTTGAGCGATCGCTTCCACAGGTAAACTTTCCACCTGCAAATCTAAGTCAAGAATCAGGGAACAGGGAACACTTAACTGGGAACAGGGTGAGGGAGATGTAGGAGATGTCGGATTTGAGGGGGGTGTGGGGAGTGTGGGAGGTGTGGGAAGTTGGGAATACTTGGTATCAACAGGTTCAGAATTTGCATAATATAAAGGCACGGAAGTTGCATACAATACCCTTTCTCCTGAGTTCTCCTCCTGGGAGGGGTTAGGGGTGGGTTGACTTCTAACTTCTAAATTCTGACTTCTTCTTCCTGGGTTCCCCTCCTGGGAGGGGTTAGGGGTGGGTTGACTCCCGACTAAATCCTCGATTCTTCCCTTTCCAGTTATCTTCCCTCCTGCTAACGGACTAATTTCTAAATCAGAAAAACCTGCACTAACTTTAACAGGTTGAAAATCTTGGTTGAACTCCGGATTAACAGTAAACTTTGTAGCAATACTCTTAAACAATAATCTCTCAACTCTCGTAACTTCTGTAGTCTCAATTTTTCCTGATACGACTGGTTTCAATAAATTTCCCGAAACCTTCACGTCCGTTTTCAATGCTCCGTCTAATAAAGGTCTGAGATCGGCAATTTGACCTTGAATTTCCTGTAACTCTTTCTTAGTTTCCGTTGACGTTATCTGACTCGACAACAAATTAATCTCTCTCGTCGCAGTATTAAACAGAGTGTCAAAAGAAATTGCTGCCAGTTCCGCTTTTAAATCGAGTCCGATACTTTGTAAATCTAAATTCCTCGATATTTCCGCAGCACCTCCCACCTTTAACCCAATATCCCCATAGTTAGCATTGAAACTTTTCACATTAACTTTCGGCCAAGCAATATCAGCAACCGTATTCAAATTAACTGGGTTACTCAGAAGTTCCGTATTCACCTGAAACTTTTGTAAACTAACCTTCCCCCTCACATTCTCCACAATAACAGCATTGCCAGCTATCTTAACTTGAGAATCCAGATTAGTATCTAACTCCCCACTCACCAAATTCACATTAGGAACATTTTCCACCGCCGATGCTAAATTAGCAAATATTGGCAACTGCAACTTTTGGCCGACAACTTTTGTTTTAATTTCCATAGTTTTCAGATTAGCATCAGCGTCAACCTGAAAACTGCCAGCATCCACAATTTTGCCATCAAGATTTACAAACCAACGTTGTTGTTGATCTTGAGACCGAGCCTCAATTTTATTTAAACCTATCAGAATCGGATTAGCAGATTTTGCCTTTGCGGAAGGATTAATAGTAACATCTACCTTCGAGAAATTGAGCTTTTGAATATCAACAGTTATAGGTGGAGGTGGCAAGTCTGCCAACTTGGGGACGACAACTAAACCATCAGCTTCTTGCTGAATAGTAGCCTGAGATTCCCCAAAAGTAATATTCAGGATTAAAGTTCTGAATAAAAGAGGTCCTAGAGGAAATGTAACTTTGACTGCTTCCGTCGAGGCGCTGATAGAATCACTAGAGTCAGGAGGTAGGGAAGAGGGGCCAAATTCTATGTAACCAAGGCCAAACTTTTTCAGTTCTCCCACTTTTACTGGTCTTTGTAGCAAATTGGTGAGACTTTCACTAACCATTGGCGCTAATTCGTTTTGGACAAACCAAGTTCCGGCTATTCCTCCGGCGACTGCGATAGTACCTAATCCGAGACCACCAATAATGATGATGCCTATCCATTTTTTAGGAGTGGAAGAGTGGGTTGGATCGTTGGGATTTGTTGGAGTATTTGTCATTACAGTTACCAGCCTTTTCAGTTATCAGTTATCAGTTAGTTTCCTATCGGAGGAACCGCGCAATTCAGTTAGCCTCCTACGGAGGAGCTTCGCTTTTTATGTCGCGCAGCGAAACAGCTTTTTCAGTTCTTAGTATATGTAATGGTACAATTATTTATTGGGAATTTGAAATAAAGTGTACCTTACAGCGATTTTTAGATTAAGGAAGGAAGAGGTGGCAGGCGGCTCCAGAAACCCGGTTTCTTTGCGTCAGTCACGAGCAAGATGCACGGTTCTCGAAAAATCGCACTAATATTTTTATCCAAAAGAATGAATAGGCTTGACTTTTGCAGTTTATTATGATAATACATAAGTCTAGTAGAGAATGGTACTAATATTTAACTATTAACATCTGTAGTTCTGTTAATTAAAAAACTGATAACTAACAACTGAAAAAGCTGATAACTGATAAAGTGAAATGAGATTCAAGTTTTCTATTGTGAAACTAACTATTAGATTATAAATGGGAGGAACTATCAAACAACAAAAATCCCTTTGCTATAATAGCAATTACACACCTGAAAACTAAAAGTCCGGTAGGGTGTGGAGCGCGAAGCGTAAGGCACCGTTTTTCATGGAAGTCTATTTCACAAATCAATTCTATAGATGGTTGTGGTGCGTTAGGCGCTAGCGCCTAACGCTACTGAATCTGAAATGACTTCTGACTTATAATGACTCGTTGTTTTGCTGATTCAGCAATTCTAGACCACGAGATGTACCCAGTCTAGTCGCACCAGCCAAAATTAGATTTGCTGCTTGCTCATAAGTTTTAATTCCTCCAGCAGCTTTAATCCCAATATTAGCCTTAGTTATTTCTTTGAGCAGTTTGACATCCGTCACTGTTGCTCCACCATACCATCCTGTATTGGTGACAATAAAAGCTACACCCGCATCCATCAAAACTTCTGTCACTAACCTTTTTTCCTCTTCAGTTAGGAATGCCATTTCCAGAATAGCTTTTACCGTCTTACCAGTTTCTTCACATATTTCTGCTATTTCTCGATGTAGTCGATCAGTTTCCCCCGTTTTAATATAAGTCAAATTAACCATCACATCTAATTCCGAAGCTCCATTTTCTACTGCTTCCAAAGCTGCATATAATTTCGTTTTACTTGTCGTTGTACCCGTAGGAAAATCAATGACTGTACAAACAGTCGGATTTTTACCATGAAGAAAATCTACTACTTGTTTCACATAACAAGGGTATACGCAAACGGACGGAAACCGAAATTTGTCAGCTTCAGTACAAAATTTTGACACTTCCTCTGGAGTAGCGGTAATAGTTAATAAAGAGTGGTCAATAAAAGGGGCAATATCAACTTCCAGCTCCTCTAAAATCATTGTTTTTTTCTATCAAAATATAGGATTAAATTTACTAATTAATTTATTCCCCCTTACCCCCCTTTGTCAGGGGGGAAGTCTTCAAAGTCCCCCTGACAAAGGGGGATTTAGGGGGATTGTAAATATATTTTTTAACTGTTAAGAATTGCTATACTAGCTAGTCATATCATGTCAGGATAATCAGCTATCAAAAAACTTTTTCTCTTTTTCGGGGTAAACGGTGAAAAAACGTAGTGCGGGCATCTTGCCCGCGAGGGTATACCTCATAACAACAGGAAGCACTGTATGTCGTTAAGCACAGCTTTTCTTTTTAGAAATAGACATCTCCAAAAGTCCAAAATAAAATCAATTGTTATCCAGAAATTATGAATTACTTCTCTATATTGCCTCCATACCTTTTTTCTGGAGATGTCTAATTGTTGAAATAATTAATTAAAAATGGGAACGTCTCTTTCTTTGCTTCTGTAAGGCCATTGCTTTACGCTTCTTTTTTTCAATTGGCGTTTCAAAGTGACGATGTTTTTTCATATCTGGAAATATTCCTGCTTGAGAAACCTGACGTTTAAATCGACGTAATGCGGATTCAATTCCCTCATTTTCTCCTAAGATAACTTGCGTCATTTATCGATGATCCTCCATTCATTTAGATTTACTATTTTTTCTAGAGCCAAATTAATTAGCCTCCGCCATTTTTATGAACTAAGACCAAATTATTTTGGCTGCTATTGCAAAAGTTTTGAAACTCTTATTTTGTTTGCTTTGTTATATTAGCACAGATTACCCACTTTTGATCATATAAATTCTAGCTTCGGAACTTCCCGTAGGGTGGGATCGCCAGGTTTCAAACTCTTGCGGAACTGCTCCGCTTTTCATGTCACACAACAAAAATCCATATTAATGAAATTTCGAGATAAAGAGGGAGTAGAGAGTAAGGAAGGCAAAAGGTAGAAGCCAGATGGTAGAAGGGAAAAAAAGTTCAAAGAAAAAAGGTTTTTTATCACTGATTATCCAGACATGATTTAATTGATAAAATACAGATTTTTTTTTCCTTTTAGTCCATCTTCTACCTTTTAAAAAGAGGTAATTATTAATTATTAATTGTTAATTATTAATTATTCTTTTTCCATTTTAACAATACACTTTTGTAATTCTTGCTGCATAGTTTTTGAATCAGCATAATAACGTTGGCCGTGACCAGGTAATACCCACTCAAAATTATAGTTGATTAACTTACCCATAGAAATAACTTGTTCTGACCATGAATACCAACAATAACGACGAAAAGCATAAAGTTGATTTAAGTGATTAGACCATGCTAAATGATCTCCTGTAAATAAAAATTTTTGGTAAAGTAAAACCGTATGTCCCTTGGTGTGACCAGGTATAGGAATAATTAATAAATCTGGAGCTAGAGAAATAGGTTCTGTACCAGTTAATTTGATTTCTACATCTTCAGTATTTGGAGAAATATCGTCAATATGGAGGATGCGATTGCAATGAAAATATTCTCGAAATTTTTGATGATCTGCCACATCATCTTTATGAGTCAAATACATATATTTAATTCCTCCCATTGCTTCTAAACGCTTCACTAATGGAGGTAAAAATTGAGGAGAATCTACTAAAATATTTCCCTCTGGTCTAACAATAAAATAACTAGCAGCACCGAAAGATTTTTCTGAATGATAACCACAATGATAAACATTATCTGCAACTAAAATTGGCAAAGTTTCTTGAACTTTTTTAATATCTTT
Organism: Okeania sp.; assembly: GCF_035285525.1. Classification (GTDB taxonomy): domain Bacteria; phylum Cyanobacteriota; class Cyanobacteriia; order Cyanobacteriales; family Microcoleaceae; genus Trichodesmium. Next base: position 41,162 of record NZ_JAYKGW010000168.1, read on the forward strand.
GGGAGTTGCAACTGTACCAATAGAATTTGTCGGACAAGATAATAAAGCTTGCATTGCTGTTAGTCTTTCTGCTTCATTTATAGGTTGATGATAAACTGCTGATTTTTCTCCATTTCGATGAAAAATTTGTGGCGACATCCAGCGACAAGTATCACAGTCTATGCAGGTATTATCAACGTATATATCGCCATTAACATTTTCCGAGCGTCGTAATTTTAGATTAGCCATTTTTACCTAGTAGTTGAAAAGAATAAATTATCTTTTTTAATTATAACATCCCTGTCCTCAAATATAAATTTTTGTAGCTTTATCATCAACTTCGAGAATGAAAAGATAAAATTAATTACCAGACAAAAATCATCAATTTTTCTAAATTTTAAAAAATAGTGCTATGCTTTAGTAAAACTAGGAATTTAGAAGAATATTCCGTTAATTTTTCACCTTAAATGTGAGCAAAAAATTATAACTTTTTCAAGCATTCGGAGGTAAAATCTGGCACTTTTTTAATACCTTAAAAGGCCAAAACTTTCATATCCCAATGGTTTAAAATTTAATCAGCAAACCCTAATTATTCATACTAAATCCGGTTGAGAAAGGAGATTTACTGTGAAGGTAAGGCAGAAGAGAGAAGGATTAAAAATAAATTGGGAAAATCACCTTCTAATAACCGGATTTAGTATTATATAGCAATCTTAAATAAGTTGTGGCAAATCAAACAGTAAATCAAATATTTCTTCCTATTACCTATTGCCCATTCCCTCCATACCTCTTTTCTGGAGAAATCTAATTCAAAGATTCTAAAAAAGTCTTGACTCCACCATCTCGACTCAAAACTAATCTGATTTTAACAGTTTTTCCACCCTCAATATTAGACACAAAAGCTTTTTCCTCTAAAGGCATATTTGTATCACCATAAAACTCAACTGATGCTCGATTAATCGGTGTCACCTTATTAACCGTACCATCACCATTTAATAACAAAGTATATTGCAAATCCTCAGCTAAATCCGACGGTGGTTCCCAATTTTCCTCAAAATATTCTCTCACTTCTGCAACTTGAGGAATTTTATCAAGTAAAGTATATTTAGATTTCTTTTCTTCATTACTAGGTTCAACAGTAGTTGAGGTCTCACGGACAGCAACCTGGTCTACATCTTTCAATGGTGGTAAATCAATTGCTTTAGGAATATTGATCGGAATACTACCCACATCAAAATAGGGTTTGACCTCTGTCTGATTCAGGTTTGGTTTAATATCCTGTAACGAAGTTTGATTTAGAGTAGGTTGAGTTTGCAGACTTGGAGGTGTTTGTACAGCAACTCTAGGTTGTACTGGCGCTCCATAGTTAGGCACTGCTGCTGGAGGAAGCGGTGGTGGTGTCAATTGTGGAATTGGAGGAAGCGGTGGTGGTGTCAATTGTGGAATTGGAGGTATTGGTGGTGGTGTCACTGGTGCGAATGAAGGTATTGGTGCTGGTGTCACTGGTGCGAATGAAGGTATTGGTGCTGGTCTCACTGGTGCGAATGAAGGTATTGGTGGTGGTGTCACTGGTGCGAAGGAAGGAATAGGTGCTGGTTTCACTGGTGCTAAGGAAGGAATAGGTGGTGGTGTCACTGGTGCGAAGGAAGGAATAGATGGTGGTGTCACTGGTGCGAAGGAAGGAATAGGTGCTGGTCTCACTGGTGCTAAGGAAGGAATAGCTGCTGGTCTCACTGGTGCTGCTGGAGGAACTTGTGGTAGTGTTTGTGAAGGTGCTGAGGGAACAACAAATGTAGTCGTACTACCCTGGTTTTGGGTACTCGTAGTTCCCTGGTTTTCGATAGTGGAAGAAAAATCAGGTGCTGGTAAATTATTAGGAGGTGGTGCTGTAGGAGTTGGTTTGGGAAACAAAGGAGATGGTGTGGGAACAGGAGAAGGTTTAACTATTGTTGTTGTTGGTAAATTTGTTGGTGGAGTCGGTAATGAGGATGGAGATATTGTTGGAGTAGCTAATGGAATAGGGGTTGGAGATGTCTGACTAGGAATTTCTTGATTATTATTGTTGGTCGCATCTGAGTTGGTCGCATCTGATGTAGCAATATTTTCTTCTTGTTTTTGCTGACTTATTGCATAACGGTTGTAGAGTTTAATTGCACCCACAGTCAAACCAGCAGTAATTAGAATGAGTATGGCAGTATGCAGCCATTCAGGAATAGATTTAACTTCATTATCAGATTGAAATTGGGGTAATGTCTGTAAATCAGTTTGAGATTCATCGAGAGCGATCGCTAAATCATATAACTGTAGCATACTCAAGGAAATAAATGTTCCTGATTCTTTGTTTCCTAGAGGCCCCAAAAATAAATCATGGGTTAATAAATCTCGTGGTTGCACATAAATATTTTGATTATCTATGGGGGGTTGGGAATCATAGTTGACAATTTTAGGATCAGAAGTTTTGATAGTATTTTCCTGAATTTTTGTCTCAGAATCTGGTGATGGTATATTGCTATCTTTTTCTAATCTCGTGTTTTCCATGTCCAAGGGTAAATTTGGAGAGTCATTTAAAAATTCTTGGACATAGGTAGTCACAACTTTGTGTAGAGTATCCAGTTCATAGCGATCTCCCTTAACTGTAATATGCTCTCCTTCTGATACCCTGGGATCGTCAAAACTTAGGGTAAAGCGTTGTTGTCTTTGTATACCAAACCATGTTAACAACGCTAAACCTCTAGCTGTGACTTTTAATGTACAAGTTGGGGGAGTGTAAGTTCGTGAAAACATTTTAATTAAATATCAATTTAACATCATACCATCTACACTTCTTAGCTATCACTATCTAGGGTTTGCTTATGGAAAGTCTTTTTGTTGAAGTAGGGAGTAGGTAGGGAAGTTCCATGCAACGTCCGTACAGAGTCAAAAAGAATAGGGAGTTATAGAGCAGGTACTCATAAAAATTATCCCTTGATTTTTCTGCCCAAATTTTACCCATAATACTAACTTTTTAAGGCTTTTTAGACAAAAATCTGGTAATTTTGATTTTATATTGCTATAGATTAATTCTAATTAACTAATGATAGGATTAATAGTGTTTTTTTTTATAAAGATTCAAGACTTGACAAAAGACGATTGCATCCTTGAGGAGCGCTATAAAATAACAAATCAACTAATAGTTTTTGAGCTAATTTTTCTGAGTTATCTAATGTTGTATTTTCACAATTATAATAATAATTTTGATATGCTTTTTTAAAGTTACAAATATATTCTCTCAATAAAGTAACAGATTCAGGTTTACTACTTTGAGTCCCTATTTGTTCCATTAATGCTACTGCACGACGAATTAATGCTTGATGTTGTTTCGCTAAGTGACAGATAACTAATATCAAACTTTGAGCTGTTTCTACCTTTAAAGGTTGATTTTGGAATACTAACTGTGTTTTTCCCTGGTGTTCTGTGATTACTAGAGCAAGTTCATCAACAATTTGGGGAGGTAAATTAAATTTACTGGCCAGTTGAACTATGGACTCAGAATTAATACCTATTAAAACCTTGAGAGATAATAGTGTCATGTCCAATTTTGTTCTAATTTTGTTTAATGGAATTGTTTGGGCCAATGGAGGCTGAATAGAATCTTGTCTCTGAGGAAGTACGAAAAGTTTGGCATCACTGGGAGTTGCAGATACTACCATATTTTATACCTCTGAAAATTAAAAACTAAGCATGTCCATTGTAGTCTTAGTCAAGTAAATTGTGTCTAGTGTGGGAAAAAATTTTGTGGTTATTAGTCAAATGTAGGCCCTTGTAGAACGAAGTGAAACCCAACAAAACTTTACCGAAGAATTAATAATTAAATAATTCGCGCCTTGAAGCCTCTCCTTTAAAAGGGACAAAGCGGTCGTTTTTGCGCTTTGCTTTATATGTCGCGCAGCGAAATGGCGCTTGAGCCGACATGAAACGCTGCGGGATATGAAAAGCGGAGCTTACCGTAGGGTGAGATGGATGGGTTCCCTAGCCATATCTAATCTCCCCTTGAGAAATAAATTTTTTCCTTTTATTCAATCCTCTTCCTTTTAGGGAGAAGTAATTATCAATTATCTATGATTGAACAGACTGATTTTTTTCTTACCTACAACATGAGAAACTTCAACAGTTAATGAACAAGTTTCACGAAAGTCAGAATAATCAACAATTATTATCTAGGGAAGAACAGCAATAATTAGAAAAATTAGCAGCAACAGAATTAGTCGCAGCAACGGAAAGAACTAGAGAGATATTGGCAAATTTGAAAAATCAGAAAATATAAATTTTAATGAATCCTAGCTATCTATTTGTTGCTAAAAGAGCTAGACATCAGTGTGAATATTTTTATGCGCCAGAGGTGATTTTTAATTTAGCTTTTGAAGTTGAGCATATTATTCCTATTGCTTGGGAAAGAAATATTAAATGAGGTGCAAAACTTAGCATTAGCTTGTCGAATTTGTAATTTGAGAAAGTCAAATTTTATTCATGGAATTGATGAAGTTACTCAAGAACAAGTTCGCTACCATTTGTTTCGACTGTCAGTTTTATGTAATCAACCATTGTATCGTCTTGGATATGAAAATCTAAAAATCCCTCTTCATTCATTATGAATAAAAGGTTGGAGTTATTACGAGTTGTTATACCAATTCCTAAAAGTAGTGCTAGACTGGGATCATACTTCAGTTATTAACTAATCACCACAAACAGAATCACTTCTTTACTAATTTTAGTTAAGTTAATGTTAATTATTCTAAGGAAATGGTGCATAATGGGGCTACTTTGATACTTTTTTTCCTATTATCTAACTTGCTCTCGTAACTCCTGACTCCTGACTCGTGTCTCCTAACCGTCACTTTTGCAAAGATACACTTAGGGGTTCTATAGAGTTAAAAAACTATTCCGCATGAGGTTTTAAGCACTATATCTAGGGTAACAGGGTAAGTCCTGAGAATTATATCAGGAGCGAAAAATGCAGCATCAAAAAGATTTGGTAAAACTAGCAGCGTCCCTGCTGACTTCAGTTTTGCATGGGTAAAATTTTAGCGTTCAACCCATTATTCTGCAAAGTTCTTAATAGTTGATTAGCTTTATAACCACTCCGAAAAGCTCCTGCTTGCATTACAGATTTACCATTAATATTAGTTGAAAAAGCATCTGGAACCAGCGATCGCAACCTAGACTCCTGATCAATATTACTGACATTGACAATTACCCTATAACGTAAACCTAAAGCTGCTGTAGGATTTTGAGAACTAGAATTTGAAGATAATCTAGACAAAGAACTAGGACTTTGATTTCTAGCAATAACTGGTGGCACATAACCTCCACTACCAAGGGGAATATTTGCCGTCGGAACAGGTAATAAATCAAGAGAAGCAACAGGTGCGTTACTCTCATTACTTGGGGTATTTCTTGGAGGTAAATTTCGTAATCTTTCTGGTGTTTCAGTTTTTGGTCTATTCTGATAATCAGGATTAATTCGTATTATTCTTTGTGAATTTCTGCGACGGCTTGTGGTATTATTAGAGTCTATTCTCGCTCCTCTCTGGTTTTGTGGAGGTGGAACAGGGATAGTAATCACTTCTGAGTTAGAATTTCCCCTCGCTCCTCTCTGGTTTTGTGGAGGTGGAACAGGGATAGTAATCACTTTTGAGGTTGAATTTTCTGGTCTTGGTTGGGAAATAACACCACTAGATTTGCTCCGCTCCTCTGATTTTTCTATTGTTTTTGCCTGACTTACATTTGAGGAAGAAGGAGCAACTCTCGGAGAAAGAGCAACTTTTCCATTCATGTCGATACTGCCATAATTACGATCACCCCCTAAAGAATTTCCATAAGCAGGAATAGTTTTACCTTCAACTTCGGAATAAATATCATACTTAAAATTATGACGGATAGTATTACGCCCAGGTTCTTGAGAATTACCTAAATCCGGTAGTGATTGAGCGATCGCCTTGACTCCATTTTGTCTATTATTTTCTATATAATTACCGCGTAAAGTTGGCTTTGCATTTCCTTGAACGATAATCCCATTTTGATTTTCAATGAGACGATTTCCAATAATTTGGGGAGCAGAATCATCAGAAATATTAATTCCTACGCCAGTATTTTGAAAGAAATTATTTCTAATTTCTGGCTGAGAATTATCATAAATTGTTATCCCACTTCTGACATTATCATAAAAACTATTTTCTTGAATAATTGCCGTACTATTACCCACCACAGAAATTCCATTAAGACGATTACCAGTGAAAGTATTTTTACTAATAAAAGAGCCATGAGATTCTATCAATAAACCATAACCTTGAGAATTAGGATTTGTGACAGTTACACCACTTAAAGTTGAGTCATTACCAGCAAAAATTGTAATATTTTGGCGATTTCTAGTCGGACTCTTAAAATTACCACCACCTTCAATTACAACATTTTTCCCACTATTAAAATAGTTACCTTTAATAGCAATTTTTGGCTGTAAAATCAAAGGAAAAACTTCACCTGTTTGTCTACTATAAGTTCCAGGAGCTAGTAAAATTGTGGTATTAGGTCGAGCAATTTTCAGAGCATAAGTAATAGTTTGTAAAGGAGCAGTTTTAGTGCCATCTCCAAAATCTTTACCAATAGATGAACTAACATAAAGCACATTCGTTTGAGAATTAGTTTGAGTTTCTGGAGATTGGGCAACTTTTTGTACTAATGGTACTGCCAAACTTGTAGAGGTAAATAACCCCAGTAAAGCTGTAGCTAAAAGAGGTGATAAATAGTTAATTTTACGCACTAAATTTGTTTGATTATTTTCTTGCCAAAAAAGGATAAATATTAGATTCACGGCTTTCGTCCTAGGACACTGTGACAGACTATTTAGAGTTTGCTGAAAAATTCTGATGGTTGAAGTAGGGAGTAGGTAGTAATTAAGAATCAGGAGGAACAGGGAGTTATAGAATAAGTCTTTATTATAGCCCCTTTATTTTTCTCTTTCATATTACCCCAAAATCCTAACTTTTTGATTTTTCGGGAACTGTGCTTTTTTTCACAGAAAAGCTGATACTTTTTCCATATCTAAAAAAGGCTAATATCATGTCCGAATAATCAATGATAAAAAACTTTTCCCTTTGAACCAATATTCCCTTCTACTTCCCCCCCTTTTTATGCCCTATGCTTTATAAACATCTTTCTTATAAAACTTGGGTATTATTGACAACTTATGGGTTAGTCTTGGTTCGGCTTTTTCTGGGATTACAGGACTTACCCAAAGGTACTATATGTAGAGTTAAAAAACTATGGCGCCATAGTTTTAAGCGCTATATCTAGGGTCGCTGCGTAAGCTCTGATTATTTAAGTATTTTTACTTAGCTAGCATGATTGTTTCTCCCTTCTCCCCTGCTAAGAGCTCCCCCTTCCCCTCCTGGGAGGGGCTAGGGCTGAGTCCCACAAGGGTTTCAGGAGTTATGGGTAAGGGATATCCCTCCTGGGAGGGGCTAGGGCTGAGTCCCACAAGTTTTTCAGAAGTTATGGGTAAGGGATAGCTTTCACTTGTGGGGTAGGGGGGATTGTCTCTGTGTTCCTCTGAAGTGTAACTATTTAACCGATACTTTTTCTGTCAATACTTTTAGATTTAATCAGCAAGCCCTCTTCAATTATTATATATAGTTTGATAATAGGGGGTAGGGGTTTAAACCAAAGGGGGTAATAGTTCTACTCCATAAGCAGTAATTTTGTAAGCATTTCCTACAGAATGCTACGCAAACAGCCATCAGCTATTAGCTATCAGCTAGGAATATCTTTCTTGCGTTGAAAGACAATAACCGGAATTTTGAAAGAGTAAATAAATATATTTTCTATCGGCTCCATCTCCCCACCTAATTTTATTCCGATATATAGAATTCGGTTATATAGAACCCCTAACTGTATCTTTAGTTTTTTTTGCCAAAGAAGTTAAGTCAGGAGTCAACCCACCCCTAACCCTGACCGTGGAGGGGAAATAAGGAAAAAGCTAGAATTAGAGCCTTATATTCACCATCTCCCCATCTCCCCATCTAATTTTAGAGACCCATTTAGGGGTTCTATACAGCAAATTTCCGGCATTAAGATGTACAGGGTAAATGGTGAAAACATTGCAGTGCGGTCCGGAAAGCCTGCGCAGGTGTACCTCATAAAAATGGAAAGCGCTGTAGTATGTGTTGATAATTCTATAATTATGAGGACTTAGGTGGCAGCCATAGATATAGTGCTTAAAACTCTGGCGCCATAGTTTTTTAACTCTATATATAGTACCTCCCATGTAAGTCCTGATTATTTTAATCTACCCTATCTCCCCTACTCCCCTACTCCCCTACTCCCCCACTCCCCTACTCTCTCACTCCTTAATAGGTGTACCACACTAAGATAAAATCCCCTGTAAATGTTAAGAAGTGTCATAAAACAATTTATATTAGTAACAAAATTTGTCTTGGTTTGCCTCCCAAATATCTGAGTGACCAAGATTATAGTTATGGTTGATAAACACAAACTTAGGATTAAAACTTATAGGATAATTTTTATGGGCGATCAATATAATGGGGATAAAAATGTGCAACCTGCCGTTCGGCGAATTTTAGATGCCAATTTAGATAGGGCGCGGGAAGGACTGAGAATTATTGAAGAATGGTGTCGCTTTGGCCTTAATAGTGTTAATTTGGCCAATGAATGTAAACTATTACGTCAAGAAATTGGGAGCTGGCATGGCACAGAATTAAGAATGTCCCGCAATACTCCTGGAGACCCTGGTACGGAATTAACTCATCCACAAGAGGAACACCGTTCAGATGTGCAACAACTACTACAAGTTAATTTCTGTCGTTTAGAAGAAGCGCTCAGAGTTCTAGAAGAATATGGAAAAATTTATAATTCTCAGATGGCTTCTGCTTGTAAACAAATACGTTATCGAGTTTATACTATCGAAAGTGGGATTCTTGCCTATCAGAGAAATCAACAACTCCAAAACTCTTACTTATATCTTGTCACCTCACCCCAAGAAAAATTAACTGATATAGTAGAAGCTGCTCTTCAGGGAGGATTAACTCTTGTCCAATATCGGAATAAAACCGCAAATGATGTAAGAAAGTTAACAGAAGCTCAGGAACTTTGTCAAATGTGCCGTCGCTATGGCGCTCTATTTATTATTAATGACCGAGTAGACTTAGCGATCGCTGTTGATGCAGATGGAGTTCATCTGGGACAAGAGGATATACCTGTTAATTTGGCTAGACAACTCCTTGGTCCCCAGAAACTGATTGGTCGTTCGACCACAAATCCAGAAGAAATGAAGCGAGCAATCGAGGAAAAAGCCGATTATATTGGAGTCGGACCAGTATATGAAACTCCGACTAAAGCAGGTAAAGCAGCAGCAGGTTTAGAATATATTAGTTATGCTGTGAAAAATTGTCCGATTCCTTGGTTTGCTATTGGTGGAATTGATATGCAAAACTGTGATGAAGTTCTATCTGGTGGTGCCGAGCGTGTCTCCGTAGTTAGGGCGATTATGGAGGCAGAGCAACCAACTTTGGTAACTCAATATTTTCTGTCTCAATTAAATCGTTATCAAACTCTACGCTCTCATAATATATTACCGGAAAAAATCTAGGTTACATAGGAATGTCAAATAAAATAACACTTAAGGTTAATGGAGAAACTCGCACCTGTTTACCCCAGACTCTTCTACCAAATTTTCTGGAAGAGTTGGGGTTAAACCCGCGTTTGGTAGCTGTGGAATATAACGGTGAGATTCTCCATAGACAATTTTGGGATGAAACTGAAATGCAATCGGGAGATAAATTGGAAATAGTTACTATTGTAGGAGGAGGTGTATAGGATTTGCGTCAGGAGCCAGAATCCAGAATCCAGAAGTCAGTAGGAATGGGAATTATAGAAGAGTCATTTCAGTTATCAGTTATCAGTAGAGAGTGAACCTCCGACTAAAGTCGGAGGTTTGAAATACTTACTTAAAAGCGGTGTTACTGAATTAAGAGATGAATATAGCAGACTCCAAGCATAAGAAGTACAGATTTAACTATTAAATCCCACTACCATGTTTTCACCATTCACCCTGTACCTCATTTGTCTGAAATTTGCTGTATCAATTACAGGACTTACGCAGCAACCCTAGATATGGTTCTTAAAACTATTGCACAATAGTTTTTTTACTATATATATATATATATTACCTTTGCGTAAGTCCTGAATTATTAATTATTAATTTAGGACTTACCCATGGACGCTATCTGTAGTAAGGTGCGTTTTGCGTTCCGCAAAGCTCCGCTTTATATGTCGGCTCAAGCGCCGAAACGCTACGCGACATTAAAAGCGTATCTCGTAACTGAGCAAGACTCTATATATAGCACCTAGTACCTTTGCGTAAGTCCTGAATTTTAATTATTAATTATTAATTATTAATTATTAATTATCAATTATCTCCTAAACCTTTCCTTTGCTGACTCAAATGCCTCCCGCATAACTCCCTGAATTTTATCAGGATCTGGCTTTTTTCCTCCCATCAAATCTCCAAAATAAACACAAGCACTTTCACCCAACGCCCAAGTATAGGTAGCTGCCCAAGAAGCAGCGATCGCGCTCCCAAACCCAGGCACAAATTTAATCAACTCTCTTCCCACGGCTTGAGCAACAAAACCCCCACCGATAGCACTAACAATTCCACCTGCTTGAGAAGGCGAAATTGTTTGCCCATAGAAATTTCCCAATAAACCCACCATCGACACTTGCAACGCTGTCAATACTGGCATTGTGGCAAAAGGCAAAGGTACTGCTGCCACGGTAGCTGCCATAATAGTAAACGATAAAATGTAACGCCTCCCCACATCTCGGTAAATATTCCCTAGTTGTTTGCTTGCTTCCTCATCCAATAATTGATGAATAGTTCGCGCTTCTGCTTCTGGCAACAATTCTGCTAAACTATCTCGAAAAGCTTCTAAACCATAAAATACTGGGTTATAGCCATCCTCTTCCAGAGTAAAGTCAAGCAAAACAGAACTATTATACAAGTCACGAAAATCTTCCTGAATAGCAGCAAAAGAGCGATTAACTTCCTCATATTCTGGAGGATATTCAGGATGATCGTCCGTAGAGTTAGGATAAACTTCGTGGAGACAAGTTACTGCTAATAAACAAGGAATATTAGGATATTCTTGTTGCAACTGTTGGGAAATTTGTCGTAAAGTATCCGTGGCAAAATCATTAATTTTGACTGTCAAAATCAAAATTCTAGCACGGTTGCTTTCCTGTTGCAACTCTCCCAAAAGTTCCTCAATAATAACCGGAGTTTCCTGTTTCACATCTCCCAACCCCACAGTATCGGTAAAAATTAACAACGGCAAATCCTCAGAAGGATAAGCATAACGTTCCGTGTGTTTAGTGTGGGGGCGAAAACCTTGGCCGATTATTTCTGGAGAAACCCCTGTTAAACCACGAACTATGGAACTTTTACCAGTTTGGGGTTTACCGATTAAAATAGCTTCAGTCGTAGGAAGTTCAGCGCGTACTTTTGCCAATATTTCAGCAACTTGAGCTTCATCGACGCTAAACCATTTCGTTACTGTTTGTGCTGCCCGATCTACAGGGAAAAGTTTGGTGAGACGGTTGCTGGTATCATAGAAAATTCCACCGATCCGATGTTGCCAAGAATCTTTTTTTGACTCTGTTTTGACATCTTCAGTCGGGCGATCGGACTTTTCGGAATTAAGTTTTGGGGAGTTAGTATCGGGTTGTTCAGTCATTGCAGTTCAGTTATTAATTCAGTAGTAAAATCAATTATTATCCATAAATTATAAATTTTTTCCCTGCTAGGAGGGGTTAGGGGTGGGTTTCCTATTCCATTTTTCCTATTTCATCTTTCCTAGAGATGTCTAAAGATCGAGGCAATAAACCTGGTTTATTCTCATTATTTAGTCTTTTGCCAATCTTCCAATGCTGCAATAACAAAACTACTTGCAGGATGATTTAGGAATTGTTCAAAGGCAGCAACTCCACCTGCTTTTATAGCATTGAATATTCTTTCTGCTTTAGTTGGATTATTATCTATTTGTGTAATTACTTCTTCAGCAATTTTCACTTTGCCTGGCATTGTATCTGACGGGTAAGTTTCATCAAGTTGCTCTAATAATTCTTGAATATCTTTTGCTGCTTGTGCTAAATTTTGTTCTTGAGATTCGTAAATTGTACCAGCAATTTTTGAGTCTTTAATTTCTCCTTTATTACTACCCACACCATAACTTCCTCCTTTGTTGGCAACTGCTCCATCAATTTGATGAGCATGAATGTGGTCTCCACTACTTTCTGACATAATTAAATTTCCTTTATTACTATTATTTTCTATATTAACACTAGGGCGATGAACTGCTGCACTTAACACACCTTTATACCATTCAATATCTTTTTCTTTCTCTGCCAATACTGCTAGAAGTTGTTCTTCTGAAAGTGCTTTTAAGTTGTTGTAAGTATCGAAATATTCTTTATCTAATACTGAATGGTTAGCTTCAGGTTTAGTATCAGCTCTAATCAATAATTTGTCGTTATTTTCCCCGCGAACTTCCATAGAACGCATTTTTATTTCTGCTTCTGGATGGTCTTTTTGTAGTTTCTCAAATGAATATGCAGCTATTCGGGGGTCTACTCCTTGATTATGATAAAGGTCTAAGATATTTACTAAAGGTTTGATAAATTCTGTAAACTCTCCTTCTTCAAAATTTTTATCTTCATCGGCAGGTTTTCGACGCACGCGCTCATCCAAACTTTCTTCTGGTGGAAGTTTGAGAAAGTCTGGTCGTTTATCTGGAGGCAGACGCATATAAACATAATCGCATTTGATACCATCTAGTTTAGTTGTGGTTGTTATCCCCCAGTCTTCAAGAAAAGCTCCGGTTAAGGTTGCTCCTGTGAGGTTAGCTTGGTCTAAAAATGTTCCTACTAATTTTGCACGAGAGAGGTTTGCATCTTGAAGGTTAGCTGAGTTGAGGTTCGCTTCTATGAAACTGGCGTTAGTTAGGTTTGCTCCCTCGATATCTATTCCTTGGAGGTCAAAGCGATCTAAATTGATGTTTTCACCTTGACCTGTTTTTACTAACTCTCTGACTTTGGCATCTTTTAGATAAGTTTTTCCAGGTCGTATGTAGTCTAGTTTTATAGTGTTTTTCCAACAAGTACGGATTATCTCAGTTCCTGTAAAATCTGTACCTTTGAGAGTAGCATTAGTAAAGTCAGCATCAGTTAAATTGGCATCTCTGAAAGATGTTCCACCTACAGCAGCAAAAGTAAGAGCTGCATTACGCAGAAAAACGTATCTTTCATCTCCTTTAATTGCTTGATAAGCAACATAAGCACTTAAAAGTGTTTGGAATAAGGTTATAACTCCAGCCATGGCTCCCAGGAAGGCGAAACTTATGACCAATACGAAGACAAATGCAACCGCTCCTGCTAAGGCTAATATCAAAGCTAATATAAAGCCGTACATTCCAGAGACAGTTTCGGTGAAGGCAAAAGCTCCGGAAAAGACAAAAGCGACACCGACTGCTGCGGCTAATGAACTGAGGAAAGCGGGAATTCCGGCGCTGGCTATCTTCCAGAGGAATATTCCGGCCAATAGCACAGCCCCAGCGAATGTGGCAGCAACTGGTTCACTTGATTTTTCTATCCCTTCACAAATAAACGTTATCCAAAATATAATAATTACAACTAAGGATACCCAAGCAGCAATTGGCTGCTCGACACTATTTTGAAAATTAAGTAATATAAAAGCTGAAACTAATACATTCAAAAAAACTGATACACTAAATAAAACAAAAACACCAACAAGCAAAACTACTATCTGGGATTTCTGTAACCCTGCCTTAGCTCCACAAAACTTAGCTCCCGTTAGCTTTGCCCCACTAAAATTAGTACCCCGAAGATCGGCAAAACTGAAATCTGCACCAGACAAATTTTCCTCCTGAAAAGACAGACCTCTAAGATTAGCTCCTTGGAAATTTAGCTCACCTTGTGAGTATAGTTGCAATATTTCACGTTGACGCCGATTCATATTTTTTATTTATTAAAAAGGATGTACTAAAGGAAAATTGGAAAGACGATTGCTGAGTTTCAAAACTCCTAAAAATTATGTAGGCTGGTTTGTTTGCGTTAGCATTGCGCAGCATGGAACGTAGCTTGCTTCTCCGTAGGAGTAACCCAACAACCATATCCCAGGTGTTGGGTTTCACTGCGTTCTACCCAACCTAAATTTTCAGCAAATTGATAACTCCCATTTATCTTCTACGGGCGAATACCATTCGCCCCTACCTCATAAACTCAACCCTAAATATTAATACTTTGGGGAATATTCTCTGGAAGCAGAAACTCATAAGGCATCAAACGATCCGAACTTTGATTCCTTTTATTAATAATAGTCGCTGCCACACTCAAATTTTCTTGGAATTTTGTCAACGCTGCTTGTAATTTCTTATTTTCTGGGAAATCAGAACTACGATACTTCCCTAATTTCGTATAGTGAACTGAACACAATAAATAAAGTGTATGAATCTGACTTTGAGCTTGATTTAAAGAAGGTAAACCATCCATAAAACTTTCTCGATCTTCAATATTAGTCGGTGGCATCAGATAATGAGCCAAAGGAAATGCGGGAACATACATCATATAAGTTTTTTGGGCAAAATTAACTGCTGCGTGTTGCGCACTGCCAGTAAAAATAATCGTCGATACCGCTTTCAATAATATCCCACAATTTAGTAGGCGGTGCGTTAAATTTCATTAACGCACTCTACTCAACTGTCAAACTTTTGACTTTTGACTTTTAACTTGCCCGTAGCGCCATTACTCACCACCCCGTAACTTATCCAACACACTCCGGTCTTGCAAAGTCGAAGTATCTCCAACAATTTCCTGACCTGATGCCAAAGAACGCAACAACCGTCGCATAATCTTCCCAGAACGAGTCTTCGGTAAATCATCCGTAAACCGAATCTCATTAGGACGAGCGATCGCTCCAATTTCCTGAACAACGTGCTGCTTCAACTCCTTCTCCAAAGCCTCATTAGCTTGGCGCTCGCCTTCTAAAGTTACAAAAGCCACAATAGCTTCACCCTTAACCTGATCAGGTTTACCAACAACCGCAGCTTCTGCCACAGCAGGGTGAGACACCAACGCCGATTCTACTTCCATCGTTCCCAGACGATGACCTGCTATATTAATCACATCATCAACACGACCCATGACCCAAAAATAACCATCTTCATCTTTGCGCGCACCATCACCAGCAAAATAAATATATTCCCCATTTTTCGGGCGTAGATATTCCCAATAAGTCCGACGGAAGCGATCGTCATCACCATAAACAGTCCGCATCATTCCCGGCCAAGGATGCTTAATGACTAAGTATCCACCATCATTACCAGCAACAGCTTCTCCCTCCTGATCCACAATATCAGCAATAATACCAGGGAAAGGCTTGGTTGCGGAACCAGGTTTAGTAGGAGTAGCACCAGGCAAAGGAGTAATCATAAATCCACCTGTTTCGGTTTGCCACCAAGTATCAACTATTGGACACCGACTGCCACCAATTACCCGATGATACCACATCCAAGCTTCTGGGTTAATGGGTTCTCCTACTGTTCCCAATAAACGTAAAGAACTTAAATTTCTAGAATAGGGATGGTGCTCTCCCATTTTCATTAATGCTCGGATCGCAGTAGGAGCGGTGTAGAAAATGGTAACACCATATTTTTCTACTACATCCCAGAGACAACCAGGATTAGACGCTCTGGGTGCCCCTTCATACATGAGGCTAGTAGCACCATTAGAAAGAGGACCGTAAACAATATAACTATGACCTGTAATCCAGCCTACATCAGCAGTACACCAATATACATCTGTTTCTTGCAAATCAAATGCCCATTTATTGGTAACGTGGCTATAAAGGTTATACCCCCCTGTGGTGTGTACTACCCCTTTTGGTTTCCCTGTTGTACCACTTGTGTAGAGGATAAATAGCATATCTTCACTATCCATCGGTTCTGCTGGACATTCCCCAGAAACGCCTTGCTGCAAATCGTGCCACCAATGGTCGCGTCCTGGTTCCATCTGAATTTCTTGAGCAGTGCGTTTCACAACTAGGACATTTTCTACGGTGGGAACACCTGCTGCTAATGCTTTGTCTACTTGTTCTTTGAGCGGAACAATAGCATCTTTACGCCAACCACCATCGGCTGTGACGACTAATTTGGCCTCAGCATCAACCAGACGGTTTTTCAGAGCATCTGCACTAAAGCCACCAAAAACTACTGTATGGGGTGCGCCTATTCTGGCACAGGCTAACATGGCGATCGCTGCTTCCGGAATCATGGGCATATAGATACCCACGCGATCGCCTTTTTTTACTCCCAATTGTTTATATACATTTGCCATTTGGCAAACTTCTCGATGTAATTGGGCGTATGTGAGGGTACGAGAATCTCCTGGTTCTCCTTCCCAAATTAAAGCTGCTTTATTGCGTCGCCAGGTGGTCAAGTGACGGTCTAGACAATTATAAGAAATGTTAATTTTACCATTAACAAACCATTTGGCAAATGGTGGCTGCCAATCGAGAACTTGGTCCCATTTTTGGAACCAGTCTAATTCTGTTTCAGCTAGTTCTGCCCAAAATCCTTCTGGGTCAGCTTTGGCTTTTTCGTAGAGTTCTTGGTATTGGTCTATGGTTTTAACATGAGCTGTTTGGGAAAATTGTTCTGGTGGTGGAAAAAGACGTTCTTCTTGTAGGATTGATTCGATAGTTGATTCAGACATCTGTTTTTTGTATTTATATTTACGGTCAATAGTTATTGACAATTTATATAATGAACGTTAAGATATTTATTTTTCTTAAGCTACCTTTAATATTTCTCGAAGCTATCCCGACCCAATTTGCCTACCACTTAAGTGTAAATTAGTCAATAAATTTTGATTTCAAGTAATTAGGGAGTAGGGAGTAGGGAGTAGGGAGTAGTTAAAAGTCAATCCGTCTTCCCACACTTCACACTTTCCACACTCTGCTTTTTCAGCAAACCCTAATTAATTCCTAAAATTGAAAATTAAACGCTACAATATTAAACTATTCAGGACTTACCCAAAAACTAAGTTAATTGACTACATTTTTTTTAAACTACAATAAATATCTTGTTTAAGTGCGTAAGTCCTGTTATTGTATAAAATGTTTTAAACATTTATTTTAAGATGGGTCTGATGCTAGGAGGATGATTGCAAGCAAGAGAAATCGAGCCTAAGCTAAAACAACTTAGCCGTCTTGCCTGGTCAACTGAACCTGCGTTAGCCCAGAGGTTAGAAGAAGTTAGGCGCTGGATTAAGGACATTAGACCAGGCTTACTGACAAACAAAGGTGTTTTAGTAGGATTTTTGTTAGAATTAATTAAGGATGGAGAATTTTGGTTAAAATTACAATCATTAACAAACGAAGAAAGAGAAATATTTTTACAACATCTACCGTCCCCAGTTATATATTGGTATGAAAATCTTTTTCCCAAATGGTTTAATGAAAATGATCATAAATTTTATATATGGAAACAGAAATTAAGATCTGGAGAGTTTAGCCAAGAAGATGCTGAACTAATAGAATCTATTGCCCATCAGATTAAAAGTCGCAATGGTTGTGTTGTACATCGTTACATTGCAGATTTGTCTATGGCAACAGATGTGATTGTGAGTAGTAGCACAGGCAAGCCTCTCTGTGTTCAACTTACTACTATGTCCGGAGAACTTTCCGAAGATAAGTACAAAGAGTGGAAAGATACATTAAAGCAATGGGAGATTAGACGAGGTATTTTTGTTAGCTATAATCCCAGTCAGGAGCGTTCTGTTGCGAAATTAGTAAATCTGGTTCTGCATAATAGCAATCATTTAAAGGAGGCTAAATACATTAAATTTTGTTTTAGATAGGAATTTGATTGTCAACTTCCATAAAACCTAGGACTTATGCACCTCAACCAAAAAATCGACTTTTGGCTTAAGTCCTGAAATCTTGATTTTTGAACAAAATTATACATATTAACAGTAGGCATCATATATGATAACAACTAGCACAGCTCTATCAAATAAAGAACGTTTAGAAAAAGCTTGGCAAGCTTTCCAAGCTGTCCAACAGTTACAAGAAGATCGATTAGCTTGGGGAATTAATCATGTTAATTTATATGTAGAAAATGTTGATGGAGATTGGCTGGAAAATTGGGGTGAAGATGAGGAAGAAGAATTAGGTGAAAAGCTAATGATGATTAAGGAGTCGGGAAGTAGGGGAATAGAAAATCAGAAGAGCAACTGTGCCTCATAATTGTCGGACAGAATTGCTATAGGAATCCTATTTGAGTTATGCCAAAAATTTAGTTGCTTTCTAGGAAACAGGTGGGAATTTCAGTTTTTAGGACTAAAGCCATGAACGCTATTGGTAGGGTGTGTTTTGCATTCCGGAAAGCTTCGCTAACTCTCTGCGACATGGAAAACGGAGCATGACCTTAGGAAAAAGCGGTAGCCTAACGCACCAATACTCTATATATAGTACCTTTGCGTAAGTCCTGTTTTTTTATTTACTTTTTGATTTGTCATATCAAATCCGCTGGTTACGGTTCCCGATAAATTGGAGAATAAAGTGATACCATGTCCGGTTGAATAATTAGACTTTGGTGGAAGGAAGGCAGCTATGCTGAAGCTCTTATGCCATTTCCACCTTGATTTTATACACGCTCCCATGCTAGCGGACATGATATGATACCATCAGAAAAACGCGAAAACTCCTAGTTTTTAGAGGGTTTGAAGACCAAACCCCTACGGTCTTAAATTCTACCAATACTAGCGGACTTGATATTATAGTTTAATTTTTCAGTAAGAATTATTAAGCGCATTGTTACAGAGAAATGGTATCACAACCTATTTAGGATTGCTATATAAATCATAATAATTGTAAATAACACAGAATATATTAACTAATGAATCATCAATATTTGCAGCAAGTTTTGTGGAGTTTGACAATATTTTTGAGTAGCTTTAATTATCAAAAATTAATCCCAAATTTGCCAGAAATTCCCACTCTTAAACTAACTTATCTTTCCCAATCAAATACAGTAGATTCACCATATAATGAGATGGAACAATCTGTATTTAATTATGTAAATCAACATCGAAATTCTCAAAATTTACCGACTCTTCAGTGGAATTATACTATTGCTGAACAAGCAAAAATTCATGCTCAACAAATGGCTAGTGGTCAAACAACTTTTAGCAATAATGGATTTAAAGAAAGAGTAGAAATAATCAGTGAAAAAATTCCTTATAAAAGTGCGGCGGAAAACATAGCTGAAGAAGAAAAGAATGGTTATAATGATCCTGTAAGAAAAGCTGTTGTTGGTTGGATTAATAGTCCTGAGCATCGTCAAAATATGGAAGGTGACTATAATTTAACAGGTGTTGGTATTGCTCAAAGTTCTGATGGCACATATTACTTTAATCAAATGTTTATCAAAACGAGATAAATATAGCAATCTTATGTGATTCGCGTGCAGAATTTCATTACTTTTAGAGAACAGGGAACGGGTGATAGTTTTTGATAACAGTAGAGTTTAGATATCTTCAAAGAGTGGCATATAAGCATTTAATGGAGATTCTAATTCCTCAAGTAATAAAGCTATTCCGAGTATTCCTTTGTAAAGACTAAAAGGATAATTATGAAGGAAGTCAATATTTTCTAATGCTTTAATAGCTAGTTCTTTACTTTTGATTAACCAGTATGTTTCTGAGCTATATTTATACAAGTTTAAAACTGAATAAGCAGCTCCAGATAAACCACAGCATAAATCAGAAATTATATAACTATTTCCTAAGACATTAATTGCTGCTTTTTCTGCTAGATTCAAATAGCGATTATTACGGAAATATTTGTCAGCTATTACCCATAAATGAATTAATCCAGCAGTACCATTACACCACCAGGGAACATATTCCAAACTTTCCCTTTTTTTACTATTAATTTTCTGTTTCCACTGCATTCCATTCTGACAATTTTCACCCATTTCCGATAATTGTTCTAGTCTTAATTCTAGAGAATTTGGTAATTCTTGTTTTGTTACTTGACACCAATGTAAAGTTCCATAGAGTAAACCTGCCCATCCATGAGCTAAACCAAGGTAAGGAAAATTTAAACATTCTCTAATTGGTTTAAAAGTGTCAATTTCTTGCCATATTTCTGATAATATTTTGTTACCTAATTCTAAAATTGCTTGATTTTCAGGGATAATTTTCATTAGTAATGAGTAACCATTGAGAATCCCGGCTTTACCCATATTTAATTCAATAGAGTCACATTTTATTTGAGATGTAATAACATAATTATTTACTGCCTCTTGTAAACAGGTTTCATCTCCCATAGTATGACTAATTATTGCCTGCATAAAATGAATACCTGGTTGATGATAATAAAAAGAAATTGGTTTAACTATGTCTTGATTTAAAGACAAATTTTGATTAAAAAATCCCGACTCATTGTGACATTGACTTAAGGCTTGATTATTCCATAAATCTGCAATTGATAAAAGTTCTGGATTATCCCGAATACAAGATAATCTATAGAGAAAATAAGCTGTTCCTGCTGCACCAAAAACAATGTTTGCTGTGGGCGCTCTATGCAAATTTGTCAAAGTTTCAGTAGTAAGATTACTACTGATTTGATGAATAATATTGGCTAATTTTTGTCGATTAATATGAATACTAGGAGATAGATTTTTATTTTCGGAAATTTTTGGTTTTTCTGTGATTTTTTCTAAGTCTTGAACCATTTCTGACAAAGAGAAAAAACGCTCTTGAGGTTTTTTACTTAAAGACTTAAATAATACCTTTTCCATTTCTATCCAAGATGATAAATCTTGTGATGAAAAAGATAGGGGAATTTCCTCTTGAATTTGCCGTAACATTTCCTGTTTATCTAAAGAAAAACGAAGATAATGTTTCCCTGCTAGAAGATAATATAACAAAGCACCAATACAATATTGTTCTGCTTTTTGAGTAGATTTTAGTAAAGGTTTTTTCTGACTCCGAGCCAGAGCATATTCAGGCTCAAAATAATATGCCACACCACCAGTACGATAATTATTTTGAGTATCTTTTTCTAATCTGGCTAGACCATAATCAATAATTTTAATTCTTCCCACCTCATCAACTAGAATATTCCGAGGATGAATATCAATATGTAGCACTCCTTGACTGTGTAAATGAACATAAGCTTTGACAATTTTTATAGCTAAAGATAATAGCTGATTTTTACTTCCAATAATTCCTAATTTTCGAGCTTCTCTTGCCCGACTATTTACATCAATACCAGATACCCATTCACTCACAAAATAGGTTTTACTATCAAATTCCCCTTGATGCTCAAGTCGAGGATTAATTTTGCCGTCTAAATGTTGTAAAATATTGATTTCGTGCAAGAGAGTTTGTTGGGCTTTTTTATCTGTTGAATTTCTGACAATTTTCAAAGCCATTAAATAATTATTAGTATTTCTAACTTGATAAACTTCTACATCTTCATCAGCTTGGATAATTTTAATAATTTGAAATTGCTGAATATATTCTCCTATTTGATAAGTAGGTTCAATATTTTCTACTGCATCTGAGTTCGCAGGAACTATTAAACCTATTTTGATAAAATGATCGACTATGGGTATGGTTTCTTGTAAAAGTTGATAAGCATCTATGGTTTTATTTCTACTAACTTTAACAACTACATCGACAATTTTTTGAGGGGATATAAATTCTGTCATTAAATTAGCTGTGGCATTATCAATTGTTTTGGAAGGGATTCTACTACCACGACGACTAATGACATATTCTCCTTCATTTGTTTCTAGTTGTTGTTGAATATTATTAGGTAATTCAGTAATAGGAGTAATAACTACATCTTTGGGTAAAATATAATTTTGATTGGGGTCAACTTTAGATTTATTCATAATTATTGGAAGTAGGAAGTAGAAGGAAATAACCAATTATTTCTGCTCGATAATTGATGGAATTTTTGATAATCATAAATATCTATTTAAAAGTGATATTTAGTAATCATAAATAGGTTGTAAAATTTTATAGTAGGGGTTTGGTCTCCAAAGCCTTACACTTATTGTTCGCAAATCATTTAGGACTTGCTATTGGTAAGCATTCTGCATCGTCAGCTAACAGCTATCAGCTCCTGAAAAACATCTATAATTTCCGACTATAAATTATATGGGTTAAAAGCTCAGATATATAGTTGAAAAGTAGAAGTTGAAGTTGAAAAAGCGCTTGACTTACTTCATTCATTAAAAAAACTAAGAGCTGACTGCTGACTGCTGAATGCTATTAATGGTAAGTAATCAGATTTTGAATGTAAATAAAAACACATTTGCTCTAAATATTTAACATATTCAAATTTGCTTTAACCATACTTAAAGATGGAAATTTGGAAGTAGGGAGTAGGAGGAAGTAATCAATTATTTACCCCCTTTCCTTTAACCATACTTAAAGATGGAAATTTGGAAGTAGGGAGTAGGGAGTAGAAGGAAATAATCAATTCCTTTAATTGTATGGTTTGAAAAGTCAAAATATTCGTTATTTCTCTGCAAATTATGGGTTAAAAATGTGAAGTACAATCAACTATTTTTCCTTGACTTTTTTGAAATAATAGCTGAATATTCAGGAAGCTAAACATTTTAAATACTGTGATTTTACTTCATTTAATATGAAGTTAATTTCTGATAAATTACGGCTGAATATTTACTATTGAAGGAATCCAATTAGTTGTATCAATGCCTTCTAAACTTAATCGTTTGAGAGCAAATATTCTCGGTTCTAAATCAGTATTTTTATTACTTTTAGCTGCAATAATGGCAGATGCTAAACGATTAGTAATCCACAGTCGCCAACTTTCTTTTTCTTGCCAATTTGGTTGATATTTATCCTGGGGAGGATCTATACCCCAAGACAGTAAACCTCCAGAAGTAATTTCAGCAGTAAAAGGAACTCCTTGAGCAGGTATATTTGTTAAAGCAGATGCTAATTTTTCGGCTGTATTTTGTAGGTTTTCTAAGGTGTAAAAATAGGCAATAAAATTATCTGGTCGCAGTAAACCACTAATCTTTTTGGCAAATTTTAGAGAGCGAGTTTCAGTATCAGAAAGAATGGCAATAACTTCTCCCAATATTTCTTTTTGAAATTCTATATTGGTACTGACATAAAGTTTATATCGCCACTGTTTTTTGTCTGTAGGTGTCTGGTCGTGACGCGATCGCCACAATGACCAATAATCTCCATATTTATTGGTGACTTTTACTGGTTCCCAATGTTTTTCTAATAAATGGTAGTGTTTTCCATCGGGGTGAAGATGGAGATATTTTACTAGATATTCTGGAGTTGAGAATGCTTGATGTCGTTTAGGAGTCAGGGGAAGTCGGTTATAAAAATATAGTCGTGCTGATAGTTTGGTGACATCGGTAATATTCAGTTTTTCGGCGTACTCTATTGCTTTCATGGATAGTTGCGCTAGTTTACTACCGTTATTAGGTGAATATTTTTCAGGTTCGAGAATACTGTAAGCTTCAGCACCGGAAACAAAACCATTTTCTGTCTGTAATTCTAAGATACTATCTAGCAGCAACTTTTCGATTGTGGTGTTTGTATTTTCCCCAAGGGAGGATATAATTTCTTTAGGAATTTTTCCTGGATGATGGAGATTTTGGTAGAGTTTAGCAGTTTGATGACAAATAGCTTTGATGGTTAAACCTGAATTTTCATTGGGTAGTAAAACGCCAAAAAAATCTGGGTCTTCACGGAGTTGAGAAAGGTTGTTTTGCTCGTTGGGAGTTAGGTTTTCGTAGGGAACTAATTTGTATTTTTGGTTCGCTCGGAAAATTGTGGTTTGTATCATGTTGAAGTTGGTTATACCAGGCGCGATAAATGTTTACAAATGGTAGAAGCAGAGGCAGAGAAACCGGGTTTGTCTTAAATGCCCTGAAATAATAATATGACCTCCAACAAACCCGGTTTTTTTATAACACTTCGGACTTACGAAAACATGAAAATATAGACCATTTGTAGGGGCGAATGGCATTCGCCCATACTATCTATAGCGGTACTGCGTAAGTCTTGATAATATGCTAGGAGTTGGCAGACTAAACCCCTACAAAATAGCGATCGCTTATGCAGCTAATGCCATTTTTAGTTGTTCTTGTAATTTAGACATTAAGTCATCTTGAGAGGGATAGAGCAAACTGCCTAAAACTTCCTTGAGTTCATTCTCCATAGGTGCGCCAACAGTCACGCTACAAGTGCAGGCAGTACAAGATAGATAGTTAGCTTCTACACCAACAGTAGCACTGCAAGTACAATCAGTACAAGATAGATAGTTAGCATCAACTCCAGATCGGTTTGCTGCTTGAGGCAGAATATTAACCATTAAGTCACGAACTTTAAGCATTATTTTGTCCTTAATAATTGAATTATGTTGTTTCCTGAAACTGGTTAATTAAAATGTTTAGGACTGACGCAAAGAAACCCGGTTTCTAGGCTAAATCATTGTTTTGAACAAGAAACATCCACGAGAAACCCGGTTTCTGGGTTCTGCTGCGTAAATCCTGATGTTTTTTCTTGACTTCGTTTCATTACAAATAATCATAGTTCGGCTTTTTGGAAATAGATAAAATGTGAAGTAAACTTTCACCTTCAATTTTATCAGAAACCGGGTTTTTGGGAAACAAAAGTAAGTATAGTAAGAGTTCTAAATACAAACCCGGTTTCTACCCTTGACAAATAATAATGTGACATTTCTTTTCACCCTCAGCATCAAACCAGAAAATAGGTGAAAATATAATTCACGTTTTGAATATTAATCTAAATATCTATACAATAATTATTGTAATTGTCTACTCCATCCCTTTTCTGTTTCTCTCTATTCTCTAAATATTAGGAATATATTAACAGGCAAGATTCTTGTGCCACTAAACTATTAATATAATCTCAGGAACAGGCAAGATGCCTCTGTTACATTTGGATATAAAAAAGTTAT
This sequence comes from Okeania sp., assembly GCF_035285525.1. Lineage (GTDB taxonomy): Bacteria > Cyanobacteriota > Cyanobacteriia > Cyanobacteriales > Microcoleaceae > Trichodesmium. The sequence goes on from NZ_JAYKGW010000168.1 coordinate 66,258, forward strand.
GAAAAAAGAAGTATTTCAACATATTTTTCCCTCTAAATTAACAGAGGATGAATTACAAACACTAAAGTTGTTCTTAGATGGTCATAAAGATAAAGACATTGCTGATTCCATGAATTGGGATAGGTCAAATATTCCTAGAAAATTAAAAGCGATCGCTTTAAAATTTGACTATCCTAAAAACTCTGACTCTAGTTTTGTCAGAGAGTTTTTAGTAGAAATATTCAGCAAACATCAACCCCACTTAGTTTGTCAGAAATTGAAGGATAAATATCTTGCTAGTCCTAATAAAATTATAATTCCTGGTAGACCAGAGAAATTAGATTCTCCTTTTTATATAGAACGTAATCGAATTAGACGATGTTCTATTGAATCAGAATGTTATGAAAATATAGAAGTTCCTGATTGTTTAATCAGAATCAAAGGACCGAAACAAATGGGTAAAACTTCTCTATGAACGCGGATAGAAGGTCATGCAATTAAAAACAAATATGAATCTATCTATCTCAGATTTGATAAACTAATTGAACCAACAAATATTAAAAATATTAATGATTTTCTCAAAGCATTCAATAAAAATATTAAAAGTAGGTTTCCTGATGCTCCTAACTGGAATAGATGGGACGACCAAAATGCCAAAATATCTTGCACTGAAGAAATTGAAGCTCTCTTATATCATTTAGATAAAGTGGTAGTTTTAATCTTAGATGAAGTGGATGAAATTTTTAACTATCCAGAAATATCTAGAGACTTTTTTATCATGTTAAGAAGTTGGTATGAGGCTAGCAACCATAAAGAAATTTGGGAAAATTTACGAATGGTAATTGCTGATTCTACAGAATATCATGGCAAATTAGATATTCATCTTTCTCCTTTTAATGTTGGTTTACCTATAGAATTAAAAGAGTTTACACAAGAGCAAGTTACTCAGTTAGTATACTTACATCAATTACCAATAAAAGTAGTAAATAGTTTGATGTCTATAGTCGGAGGTCATCCTTATTTAATCAGATTAGGTTTATATAAAATGTCGGCAGATGAATTAACAATTGAAAAACTCTTAAAATATGCTGCGACTGAAAGTGGAATTTATCAACAACATTTAAGTAGACATTTAGAAACTTTGTCTAATCAAAAAAATATTAAAGCAGTTTTTAGCCAAATATTAAAAGCTAATTCACCTCTACGTTTACCCAATAAAAATAGAGAATTACATCAATTAGAAGCTATGGGATTAATTACAATTAAAGCTGATTTTGCTGAACCTTGTTGTAAATTATACCGAAAATATTTTCAGGAACGTCTACTTTAAAGTATTTAGCTATTAGCTAGCCTCCTGTGAAGGAACTGCTAGTTTATTCTGGTCAAAGTTTAGAGAAGGCAAAAACTTATCATCTTTAGCATATAAGCACGGCTCAAAACTAACAGGACTTACGCACATACCACATGTATAGCGTTTAAAACTATTGTACAATAGTTTTTTTCTCTACATATAGTATCTCCCGTGTAAGTCCTGACTAATAAAAAATTCCACCTTAAAAAATTCACTTTTACAGTTTTCTTGGCAGCAAAAAAACATCATATAGCGCTGTGCTGCCGTGCAAGAGGCAACAGGCAACAGGAAAAATAAATGCCCTATAATATAAGGCTTTTAGCTATTGGACACCTCCTGAAATTTGTAAATATTAAGTGCGCACATTGCTATATTATTTAGGAGGAAAACTCAAATGAAAAATATTGCCAAACTCACAATTGGATTAATAACAGTTGGTCTCATTAGTTGTACTAAAGTAGTATTAGCCAACCCCCAACGGCAAAACTCCACTACCTACGATACTACTAATATTTCTCAAGTTTCCACCCCAGAAGATAATACACTTCCTGATTTTGAAGCGGAGGTAGAGCGATCGCTACTAACACAGCGAAGCGGTTCCACTTTAGAAAAAGCATGGCTTTACAGTGATAACTTTGTGATATATGAATGGTTACGTTATAGTAATGGCGGAAAACTTCATTCTAGTGGCATATATATTGAACTAACGGGGAACAAATTGACTTTATACAACTCCCACCAGTTGGAGCCATTAGGACAAAATGCCAGATGTGGTGGTTTCGGATGCAATTTAGCTAAAGGTTCCCTGGTAGCAACCCTGATTTTTGAGCGTCAAGGAAATTTATTTCTTGTGCGTGAGGCTTCGGAAAGGGCAAGTTTCTTGCAAGGTGCTAAGTGTAGAGTCAAACCTAGTTACAATGACATACTAGAATGCTCGTCACAAAATTCTCCTGCTGTTTACAGGTTTGTTGTACCAAGCTGATTAAATTAAACTCAGGCAAAGCGTTCGGACATCCATTTTTTGGTTCTTTACTGACATCGATCGCCCGAATGCTTTATCTCTACAAAAATTTAGGTCTTTAAAGAAAACGGTAGCATCTATGAAAAAAATAACATCAATCTTGGCAATTTCTAGTTTATTATCTTTTGGCATTTCGTTCGTAGCGATCGCTTCCCCAGCAGTCACTACCATGCAGTTGAGTCTGAGAGTAAGTTGCCAAGATGCCATAGCATCCGTGAAACGAAAAATCCAGCAAAATCGAAATATTCTTGTTCGCTTTGAAGCTAGGGATATTGCCAATTATGGTTGGGAAACAGGGAAAATTCCAAGGGGTAAAAAAATCTTGGAGATTAATATGGGAGAAATGGGTATGAAGGGCATGAAAGGAAACAGACAAGATATGTTAAATGTAATGAACTCCCCCAAATTGTTAAGTTCTCTGGCATCGGAAGTTATTAATGGTTGTAACGATGTGAGTGGAATTAACATTGGAATTAGCCATACTGACTACGGACGAATGTATGGTTTAGTAGGCGATCGAGTGCAGCCATTCAAATGCCTTTCGGCAGATAGAAGCAGAAGAAATCTACCTTGGGGATATATGGTTTGTCTTTAAGTCTTGATGGAAAAAGTTCAGTAGGGTGCGTTACACTTTGCTAACGCACCGCATCTTCTATCAGGTTCGGTGGGTTACGACGGATTGCTAAATCTCTTTCATGATCTGAATTTATGCCGTCTAACGCACCCTACAAATTTGCTGATGTTTAGTAAAAAGGGAGTAGTCAAAAATGAAAATATCTAAGTTCGGTACTTTAATAGCGATCGCTCCGGCAATTATTGCAAGTTGGGGAGTACCTTGGGTGCGTTCGCAACCAATTCAACTTGCACAAAATTCTGACAACTTCTTTCAGGAATGTTTAAGAAATAGTAGAAATCAAAATCAAGCCGACATGAACTATTGTGCATATTTAGACTATCAACAGGCAGATGACACCCTAAATCAACTCTATCAAAAATTGCGATCGCAACTCTCAAGCACTAACAAAGAATTATTAACGGATGCACAGTTAGCATGGATTTCATTTAGAGATAAAGAGTGGGTATTGAGTGTATCCACAATGGGTAGAATAAGTCCTGGTGGCAGTATGTACCCTGGTATTAAATCAAACTTCTATGCAGATTTTACCAAAAAACGCAATGTCGAGCTAGAAGCTTATGTTCGCGGTAGAACTTTACAACCTAACAGGGCTTTGTTGCATGAATGTTGCGATCGCAACTTCTCTTCTGGGAAGAAGTTAATTGGTGAATTAGAATTCTACTTTGTAACTTTCTGGCTGACAATTCTGTATCATACGATTAAGTATGGCACATT
>NZ_JAYKGW010000169.1:0-4516 GCF_035285525.1 Okeania sp.
CTTCTTACTTCTTACTTCTTACTTCTTACTTCTTACTTCTTACTTCTTACTTCTTACTTCTTACTTCTTACTTCTTACTTCTTACTTCTTACTTCTTACTTCTTACTTCTTACTTCTTACTTCTTAAAACTATGTCTCAATTATTAATTAATCAATACTATACCGAAGTTGAACGCATCATTCAATATAGTGGTTCTCGGAATGAAAGTTCGATTCGATTTCCCTTTCAAAACTTATTAAATGAGTATTGTAAAAGTAGAGATTTTATATTAATCCCAGAACTAGAATATAAAACTAAGACTGGGAAAAAGGTGGTTCCCGATGGAACAGTTAAAGATGCTTTGCGTCTTGATTGGGGATTCTGGGAAAGTAAGGATGAAAATGATATTTTGGATGAGGAAATTGAGAAAAAGTTAGCTAAAGGTTATCCTGACGATAATATTTTGTTTGAAGATTCTCAGACGGCAGTTTTAATTCAAGCGGGGTCAGAAACTTCTAGAGTTTCCATGAAAAATCCTGAAGATTTGGATGGAATTATTAATGCTTTTATTAATTATATTCGCCCAGAAGTTAAAGATTTTCGAGAGGCGATCGCTACTTTTCAATCAGATTTACCTACTATTTTAGAAAGTTTACGAAGTTTAATTGCTGAACAGTCGAAAAAAAATCAGAAGTTTTGTCAAGCTAGGGATAAGTTTTTAACTATTTGTCGAGATTCGATTAATCCTGAAGTTAGTTTGTTTGATGTGCAGGAAATGATTATTCAACACATCTTAACTGAGGATATTTTTCTGAATATTTTTAATGAGTCTCAGTTCCACCGAGAAAATAATATTGCTAGAGAATTAGAGGGAGTTTTAAATACTTTTTTTACTGGCACGACTCGCCGAAATACTTTAAGTTCGATTGAGCGTTATTATGGAGTAATTAAAAGTAAGGCTGCGAGTATTTATAATCATCACGAAAAACAGGAATTTTTGAAGGTGGTTTATGAGAATTTTTATAAGTCTTATAATCCTCTCGGTGCTGATAGATTGGGAATTGTTTATACTCCTACGGAAATTGTCAGGTTTATGATTGAAAGTGTGGATTATTTGGTGGATAAACATTTTGGGAAGTTGTTGTGTGATGAAGGGGTAAAAATTCTCGATCCGGCAACAGGAACTGGTACTTTTATAACGGAGTTGATTGAATATTTGCCTGAGAATAAATTGGAGTATAAGTATCAGCATGAGATTTTTTGTAATGAGGTAGCAATTTTGCCTTATTATATTGCGAATCTGAATATTGAATATACTTATCAGCAGAAAAAGGGGAGTTATGAGGAGTTTAATAATATTTGTTTTGTTGATACTTTAGACCATAGTTCATTTGAGGGTAAGCAGTTAAATTTATTTGCCATGACAGTAGAGAATACTGAGAGGATTAAACGGCAAAATGATTGTGATGATATTTCGGTAATTATTGGTAATCCTCCTTATAATGCAAATCAAGCTAATGAAAATGATAATAATAAAAATCGTGCTTACTCAGAAATAGATAAGCTGATTAAAAGTAGTTATGTCAAAGAAAGTAGAGCGCAAAAGACAAAAGTTTATGATATGTATTCTCGTTTTTTTAGGTGGGCAACAGATAGATTAGGTAAAAATGGGGTTTTAGCTTTTATTACTAACTCTTCTTTTATAAATGCTAAAACATTTGATGGATTTAGAAAGTTAGTCGCTCAAGAATTTAGTCATATATATGTAATTGATTTGGGTGGAGATGTGAGAAAAAATCCTAAATTATCAGGAACAAAACACAATGTTTTTGGTATTCAAACTGGTGTTGCGATAAGTTTTATGGTGAAGAAAGATAATCATACAAACACGCCTTGCAAAATATTTTATATTTTTCGTCCAGAATTTGAAACTGCGAAAGATAAATTAAAGTTTTTAGCAGCAACTAAATTTAGTGAGATTGATTTTGAACATATTCAACCAGACAAAAATAATAACTGGATAAATCTCACAGATAATGACTTTGATAGTTTGCTGCCATTAGCAAATAAAAATACTAAACTTGCTAAAAACAAAACAGACGAAACAGCAATATTTAAAGTATTTACATTAGGAATATTAACAAGTAGAGACGAATGGTTGTATGACTTCGACTCACAGAAATTAGCCAAAAAAGTTCAGTTTTTTTGTGATTTTTACGAGCAAGAAAAAGTTAGATGGAATAAATCAAACAACAAAAAAGCAATTAATGATTTTGTGGATAGAAAAATTAAGTGGACTTCTGAACTAGAAGAGTATTTACTGAAAAATTCTACCCTAGAGTTTAATCCTGATTTTATAGTTACATCTACTTGGCGTCCGTTTACCAAAAAATATCTTTATCTGGCAAAAATTATCGTACACAGACTATATCAACAGGAACAAATTTTTCCTATTGGCAAAGATAACATAGCAATTTGTTTGACAATTCATAAACAAGTTCCTTTTGTTGTTCAAGCTGCAAATACTATCTGTGATGGTGGAATAGGTTCAAGGGGTTCTCAAATATTTACTCTTTACTACTACGATGAAAATGGAAAACGCCAAGAAAATATTACTGACTGGAGTCTCCAAAAATTCCAAACCCATTACAACAATAAAAGAATCAAAAAACTAGACATCTTCCACTACACCTACGCCGTCTTACACTACCCCACCTACCGTCAAAAATACGAACAAAACCTCAAACGAGAATTTCCTCGCCTCCCCTTCTATGAAAACTTTCAACAGTGGGTAAAAATGGGAAAAAAATTAATCAACTTACACATCAACTATGAAACTATTAAACCATTTCCATTAACTCGCATCGACTTACCAACTCCCAAAAACTCTGCCACTTCCAAACCAAAACTTAAAGCAGATAAAACCAAAGACAAAATCTTCATAGATACCATCACAACATTAGAAAAAATCCCCAAAATAGCCTGGGAATATCGCCTCGGAAACCGGAGCGCTTTAGAATGGATATTAGATCAATATAAAGAGAAAAAACCTAGAGACAAAACCATCGCTGAAAAATTTAATACTTATTGTTTTGCTGACTATAAAGAAACAGTTATTGACTTATTACAAAAAGTTTGTACCGTTAGCGTCGAAACAATGAAAATTATTCAAGCGATGGAAAATGTAGGGGAGAAATAAAATTTTGTCTGCCGAAAATACTAACTTTTAAAGTTGTTTCTTTTCCTTCTAAATAGTGACTCTGGACAAAATACTTTTTTGGCAAACTCTAGAGTAAGGAAAATTTTTTTATCTGAAGCACCCTAAATTTATAACTTTGTAATTTTTGTATTTTTTGGTATTATTCCGCTATACGCAATAGTAAAAAATTATGTTTATTGGTACTACTGAAGCAGCCTCTTTATTAAATGTTTCTTCTAAAAGAGTCCGAGATCTAGCTCAGGAAGGTCGGATTCAAGGCGCTCGGAAAATTAATGGTCGAACTTGGGTGATTCCTTTGTACGATGGGAAACCAAGAGTTTCCGGTAAAAAACGTGGCCCCAAACCCAATTGGTCGCCTCAGCGCCACTGCGGGAAAAATACCATTCATTTCAATCGACCTAATATAGAAAAAAATCGAAAGCTCAAAAAGATCGATCCTCAAGCAGAATGTGAATATGTACTTTCTGCCCAGCGTGCCTCTAAAATCTTAAGCAAAGGTCACGAAGTGGAGATTCATGGTCCTTGCCGAATTGTTTATCGACCAGATCAACCTCATCATTGTGGAGCAACTGTCTGGATAGAGACTTTAGCAACAATAACAGTATTTAATTTAGATGGTACGGTAGAACGAGTTGATAGTAGATGGGTTTGGGAAGAAGAGGAAATGTGGAAAATTAATAAGAAGAGTATTGATGAATTAATTACGGTTTGCTGATTAACTCTCAAAAAATGTATTTACTCTTGCGTATAGAGCAATAGTGAGAAAATTCCACTATTCATCTCCCCTTGGTGGGTGCTTCATAAAATGTATTTATGATCTCTATAGCTAATGGTGGAAAAGTTTCATTATTCATCTCCCCTTGGTGGGTGCTTCATAAAATGTATTTACTCTTGCGTATAGAGCAATAGTGAGAAAATTTCACTCTTCATCTCCTCTGGTGGAGTGCTTCATAAAATGTATTTACTCTTGCGTATAGAGCAATAGTGAGAAAATTTCACTCTTCATCTCCTCTGGTGGAGTGCTTCATAAAATGTATTTACTCTTGCGTATAAAGAAATAGTCAGAAAATTTCACCATTCATCTCCTCTGGTGGGGTGCTTCAGGAAATGTATTAACTCTTGCCTATAGAGAAATAGTGGAAAAATTTCATTATTCATCTCCTCTGGTGGAGTGCTTCAGAAAATGTATTAACTCTTGCCTATAAAGAAATAGTCAGAAAATTTCACCATTCATCTCCTCTGGTGGGGTGCTTCAGGAAATGTATTAACTCTTGCCTATAGAGAAATAGTGGAAAAATTTCATTATTCATCTCCTC
>NZ_JAYKGW010000170.1:0-15987 GCF_035285525.1 Okeania sp.
TAAGATGGAAGGGGAGGCTAAGATGGAAGGGGGGGCTAAGATGGAAAGGGAGGCTAAGATGGAAAGGGAGTTTAGACCTCAGTCTAAGTCTAACTCTAACTCTGTTCACAGTTCCCCCCCTTACGAAGGGGGGGCTAGGGGGGGATATCAAAACAGTAGCATATCCACACCAATATTCCTGGGTAACTGATGAATCCCCCCAACCCCCCTTTGAAAGGGGGGCTAAGATGAGAGCAAGTTTGAATATGTGGGGTGATGAACCTGAATCTACTGAAACACCCGCAAAACATTATGTCTATGACTCCGAACCGGGTAAGCAACTTCGAGAGGCAGTTTTTGATAAGTTGCGGGATAAATTAGCAGGTTGCAGTCATTTAGTAATAGCTCCCGATGGGGACTTAAACTTGGTGCCATTTCAGATATTGCCAGAGGATGATGACACAAAATTGCAGGATAGGTACAACATTAGTTATGTCAGCGTCGGGCGAGATTTATTACGCCGTCGCATCAAAACCAAGGGTATGGCAAACGAACCATTAATTATCGCCGATCCTAATTTTGATTGGCCTCAGCACGATGCAGATAATCAAAAACCAGAGTCAAATGTGGCTGTTTCTAGTCTTAATGTTAGTCAAGTGTTCGGTACTCTGGCAGGTGTAAGATTCGAGCGAGTGAAGGCAACCGCTGATTTTGCGGAAAATGCAGGTCAAAAGTTAGGAGTCAAACCTTTCTTGCAAAATAAGGCAACAGGCGATCGCCTCCTCAAATGTAAATCTCCCAAACTGCTGATAGTTGCTACCCACGGTTATTACTCCCAGAGAGGCGAAGAATATAGGCGTTTGTTGATAGAGTTGCTAAAATGCTCCCAGGAAAAACAAGCAGAAATATTAGCAAAAAATTATGGTTTCGTTGATGAGGAGTTTCTGAAATATATTGAAGCATTGCAAAACGACGAAGATATTGATCGTGAAACCAGAGAAAAGTTGGGAGCAATATATTCTCTGGTGAAACGACAGATAAACACCACTTCAGCAAAACCCCCAGTTAATAACATGGAATTTGAAACTTTCCAACCAAACCGCCTTCAAGCAAAAGTCGAAAACCCGATGATGCGTTCGGCGATCGCTTTGACAGGAGCAAATACCTGGTTGTCTGGAGGCCAACTACCGGAAAAATTCCCAACCATGGTATTTGCTCAAGACATTGCGGGAATTGACCTCTGGCAAACAGAACTCACGATTTTAATTGCCTGTCAAAGCGGGTTAGGAGACGTGCAAACGGGAGAAGGAGTTTTCGGGTTGCGTCGTGCATTTGCGGTAGCTGGCAGTAAAACATTAATAATGAGTTTGTGGAGCGTACCAACATTAGCAACTATGTTATTAATGGAGCAATTTTTAGATTATTTAAAAGCAGGTATTGGTCCGGCGGAAGCATTGAAAAAAGCGCAGAAATATATCATTAATGTCACCGTTGGAGAGTTACAAAAAAGTAAATTAGGTCAGGATATTTTAGCTGAATTAATGTTAGGAAATAATCTGAAAATTGACAGTCAACCATTAGCTCATCCCTATTTTTGGGGAGCTTGGGTTTGTCAGGGAGAGAGCTAGTAGAGAGTGTGGTCCGGGTGGTCCGTGTGGTCCGTGTGGTCCGTGTGGTCCGTGTGGGAGGCGTAGGTTGGGTTGAGGAACGAAACCCAACATTAGTACCGGGTATTCCTTTATCAGTTATCAGTTTTTAGTTGCCAGTTATTAGTTTAGTAGTGGCGCGTCAAACTTGAAAATGTGGATGAAAAAACCTAACCCCCCAACCCCCTTCCCTGCTAGCGTTGGGGGGATTTCTCCCCTCTCCTCGCAGGAGAGGGGTTGGGGGAGAGGTCTTCTAGGTTGCTCGCTCCTAATCCACAATTTTAGAGTAGTTTGTAGTTATTCCCAATATTTCGGTGCGTTACGCTCCGCTTTTCATGTCCGCTCAAGCGCGGAAACACACCCTACTGAACTACATTTATTCCCTCAATAATTCTAACTGATAACGATACAATGCTACGGGGCGATTAACTACTGAAAAATAATCGGGATCTCGAGGAGATAAATAAATAGCAGTTATCTGATTTGCTTCAATTATTTCGCCTCGTTTTTCATCAATAATATGATGATAATCTGTTGTTGTTTCTACCTCATTTAAGTAAATCATTGTCTCACTTTGAAATACCTGTTGAGTTATTTCTGAACTAATAAAATTATCTGGATTTAATTGTTGGCTACCTCGACTGGTAATAACGGAAACTAATTCTAAATTTTCTGCCAAAATAGTTGTCTGACGATTAGGATTATCTTGGTCAACTTTCACCGCTAAAATTGCATCATCACCTAATAATGCTTTGCCAATATTCAACCCATTAAATTCTCGATCAGCCATAACTCCTTCTGGGGGTAAGTCTGATTTTTGAGTTTTATTTCTATTAGTTAGGGGCAACCAAAATGTGGGAAAATTTATTAATTTTTGTTTCGATATTTCTGGGTTATTCAACTTTGATTTAAGATGAATAAATCTAACTTGAAAATTCACAGGTTTATCCAAATATTGACGATTATTTTCAAAACCTGGGGTGACAATTTTGGGAGCTAATGGAGCAACCATTTCTATTAAAGTGCTTCTCACATTCCAATTTCCTGCCATCCAGTCTGGATAAATTAAATCTCCTTTAGCAAGACTAATTGATGGTTTATTTTCCCAGTTAGGAAAATTAGCAACTCTGTCAGATAGGGTTTCTGCTACTGCATTATTGGGGAAAAGTAAAATAATTGTAATTAAGCAGAAATTTAAAATTATTTGGCAAAATTTTTGGTAATATTCCATAATACAAAATTGATAAATATTTGTTATAAATCGTAGGGAGGTTGTATGCAACTTCCCTACGTCTGAGAGAAGAAGTAAGTAGATTGACATTGGTACTTAATCATATCATGCAAATTGACATTCAAACATTTACAGTTCATAAAAGATTTCCTTTAAAAATTAGTCGGGGAACTACTGCTCAAACTACAAATATTTTGGTCAAAATACAACACGAAAATATCGAAGGTTGGGGAGAAGCTTCTCCTTTTTCAACAGGAGAAAAAACACAACCAACCACAATTATACAGCAAGCTTTACAACAAATTACTCCTGCTCTAGAAAAGTTTAGTCCTCTCGATAGACAACAAATAGAGCAACTCTTAACGGAATCACAAATACCATCAGCAGCAAGAGCAGCTATCGATATTGCTTTGCATGACTGGGTAGGAAAAAAAGTAGGTTTGCCTTTATGGCGACTTTGGGGACTGGAACGCCATCGCATTGTTCCTATTTCTGTCACTATCGGTATCAGTACCCCGGAAGTTGCTCAACAAAGGGTACGAAACTGGTTAGAATTTATTGATGTGCGAGTGTTGAAACTAAAATTAGGAAGTTCGGAAGGTGTGGAAGCAGATCAGGCAATGTTGATGGCGGTGAAAGAGGCAGCACCTCCAGATACTTTGTTATATGTGGATGCAAATGGGGGTTGGAGTCTGGAGGATGGGGTGAAAATGTGTGATTGGTTGGCAACAGTAGGGGTTGTTTATGTGGAACAACCATTAGCTGCTGTTTCGGCAATGACAGATTTACCTCATCTTTATGAGCGATCGCCACTACCTATTTTTGTCGATGAAAGTTGTTTTACTGCTCAGGATATTCCTCCGTTAGCAGATCGAGTACATGGTATTAATATTAAGTTGATGAAGTCAGGGGGATTAACGGAAGCGATGCGAATGGTTTATGTAGCGAAAGCTTGTGGTTTGCAAGTAATGTTTGGTTGTTATTCTGACAGTTGTTTGGCGAATACAGCAGCAGCACAACTTGCGCCATTTGCAGATTATTTAGATTTGGATAGTCATCTGAATTTAATTGACGATCCGTTTACGGGTGCAGTGATGGAAAAAGGGCGGTTATTGCCCAATGATTTACCAGGATTAGGGGTGAAGTAGGGAAGACAGAGGACAGAAGGAAAAGAAAGGTTGAAAAGGAAAAAGTTTTTTGATAGCGTCAGCAGAACGGAGTTCTATCGCTGATTATCCAGACATGATATAATTAGGACTTACGCAAAGAAACCCGGTTTCTGGGAGAAACCGGGTTTCTGGGTTCAGTTCAAATCACGAGATTTTGTCGATAGACCCAGTTTCTGCGTAAGTCCTGATCATACACAAGTGGTTTGTATTTTCTTATGTTTCCTAAGTCGTGAAACTTATACAGTGGACTCTACACAAAGGGCGCGGATATTTATAAGTCCTGAAATCTTTTGATAGTCTACTGTTCCCTGTTCCCTGTTCCCTATTCCCTAGCGCTATAACTGAATAATGAATATATATCAAATTCTCAAACAAAGTCAACGTCTAAGAGTTAGCGATCGCCAAGTTGTACCTATTCTCAGTGGTTGTGAAAATGTGAATCGTCTTTTGATCATAATTTGGTCACAATTAGGCGATTTTGACAATCTGGAATATGCTTGGTGGTTACAACGAAAATCAGCAAATTTACAAAAATTAGGAGTGACAATACGAGCGATCGCTATTGGTAATCATGCTTCTGGTAAGAAATTTTGTGAATATACTGGGTTTCCTGCTGAATCATTATTTGTCGATCCAGATGCTAAATTACATCGAGAATTAGAATTATATCAGGGATTAACCTGGAAATTTCCCTTATTAAATAAAGGTCAAAATGCTTTCTTAAATTTAATGTTCATGTGTGCGGGTATTGGTAGTCCGGGTACTTTAGCAGAAGTGCTGAGAGGTTATACGGGAGATCAAAAAGCACCTCAACTAATCGGTGATAATGAAGTCATTCATGCTAAACCTCTACCACCCCTGAAAGGTTCATTTTTTAATTTAGCAGGTGGAAAAGGTTTTCAACGTCCTTTTGAGCTAGCAACATTGAGATTAAGAAATATGACTCAAGTTTTGAGTAACTGGTCAACTTATGTACCTAATGCTGCTTATTTGACTCAAAGAGGTGGAACTTTTCTATTTGATCATCAGGGAAATTTGTTGTATAAACATTGCGATCGCGGCATTTTGGGGTTTGCCGAGAATAAAAGTGATCCTTTATTTTTCTTAAGGGAGTAGTTTGATAATTAATAATTAATAATTAATAATTAATAATTAACTATCAGAACTTACGCAAAACCACAATATAGGGTAAGGGTGAATGGCATTCGCCCTTACTTAAATCCCCGTGACAAAAACAAACTCTAACTTTTAAATTTTGAATGCATGACTTATTTTTCTAACTTTTGAATTTTAAATTTTGAATGCATGACTTATTTTTCTAACTTTTGAATTTTGAATGCATGACTTTTGAATTCAAAAAGTTAACCATTCACAAGAAATAATTCCATCAATAAAATCATCTGATAAAGCCACAAAATCAGAATAAGTAATTAACTTAATACTTTGGCGATCACCTTTCGACAATAAACTTTCTAAAGGTCTTCTATCTCTAGAAAATACACTATCCCACAAATAAAACATTAACTTATTTTCTATGGATTCTTTAGTAACTTGATTATTCTCTGGTTTCAAAAACCAAACACCAATTTGTTTATCTTCAATCCGCCGAATTACTTGATGATTAACCTTAATAAAATCATTGAGCTTATTCACAAAATCCAACCATTTTTCCTCCCTACTTTCTATCAAAATATCCTTAATTTTTTCTCTGCCATAACCAGGTACATCCACATATTCCCAATCCCACCTTCTTTTAAAAGCACTATCCAAATAATATATAGACTCATCCGAAGTATTAATCGTCGCCATAATTGACAAATTTCTAGGAATAGAAATTCTGTGACTGGTCAAATTTTATAATACTCGTAAACCATCTAAATTATCATTCATTTCTAACTTCATTTTAGTCATCTGACAAAACACATCAAAATTACTTCCATCCACCTGTATATTCTTATCAGCTGTTTGAGCATCATATCTCATTGCTCGTAACAAAGGGACTATTTCTAACTCTGATAAATTTACATCATAAGTTGACCAATTATCTATTTCTCGGTCTAACAATTGAAAAATCGGAACGAAAATAGCAGCAGCATTTCCTCTATTTAATTCATCAATTACGAAAAGTACATTTTGGCTACTACCATCTATTAAATATTTATATGCCAACCCCAATACTTGCAGAAAATGACCGGGATAAAATTTATAAATAACAGAACCACCTGCCGTAGTTTGTGGCAATAGTTTTCCTATAAAATATGAATATGTATACTCAGGATGAAAGACAGTTTTAATTGTATTTTCTAGGGATTTTGTTTGCTCATTCCATTTAATTTGTAAGGAATTATTTGCTATTTCTCGTACTTTATAACTTTTGCCTGTACCAGGACTGCAAAATAGAATTTTTTGAATAGGTTTTGTTGTTTGAGAGATTTCTGACATAGATCAATTTTATAAGTCTATTTTGATTATTTATATTAATTTAGGCAGTAAGTATTTAGGGATTAGCGATCGGCTTTCAGCAATAATATCATGTCTGGATAATTAGAAAAAACTTTCTCTTTCTTCTCCTCTTCTTCTTTCTTCCCTCCTGACTTCCCTTCCTGGAAGGGGTAGGGTTTGGTTAACTCCTGAATTCCCCTCTTGGGAGGGGTTAGGGGTGGGTTAGTTATTTATTTATAACTGTTCAACCGGACATGATATAAGACCAAATATATAGGGAACTTTTCGACTTTATTTAGTAAGATTTAATTTGATACACTTTAGGTTCTGCTCTTAAGAATAAGGGTAAGTATTTTCTCAGGAAATCCAGAGGCTTTAAATAATGAAATTTATTTTTTTTATCCCCTTAAAAGGGGAAGCTTTATACCTCTTTTTTTGGTGAATTTAATTTTAGTAAAAAAGCCTATTTTTAAAGAATAAATTTATTAAAAAAAAGGCAGTTTTAAAGTTTAAGTGCTTATGGAAAATTAATTGTATAATTCCCTGAAGATTGAGGTTTTTATTGCTAATAGCTGAATACTTACGACTCAGGTTTAAACAAAGCTTTTATTATGCAACTAAAACCAATAGCTGATTGCTTACAAAATAGATTACAATAATACTCACTAAAATCAAAAATCTTATTTTTGAAATTAAAGGCTAATTAATTATGAAATATTTTTTTGGGAGTAAATTTCAGAATAACTTAATCTTATTATTAATATCAGGAATTTTATTACCTGTAGGTGCTGTGACACTATACAGCACTATTTCCTCAAGTAATGTCTTGAGAAATTTAGTTTCTCAACAAATGAAATCAAAGGGGGAAGATAGTGCAGAAACTATTAATCTGTTTTTAGAGAACCTCAGATCGGACATTATGTATTTAAGTAATACTCCTCCTATTCAAGGAATTATTAGAGCTAGAAATAATAATGGTACCGATCCCTTAGATAATTCTAGTTATCAAAATTGGGTTAATCGTTTAAATTTGATATTTGCTTATTTTATAGAGTCAAACTCTTATTATGATAATATTACTTATTTAGATGAAAATGGTAATGAATTAGTAAGAGTTAATCGTCAAGGTAATCAAATTATTAAATTAGCTGAAAATCAACTTCAAAGTCAAGCAAATCAAAATCAATTACAAGAAATACTAAACTTGCAGCCAGGGGAACTCTATGTATCAAAAATATCTCTTTCTCGAAAAAATGGAATTATAGAAGAACCTTATAAACCTGTGATTATTTATGGTGTTACTATTTACGATCAAAAAGGTATTAAGAAAGGAGTTATAGTGGCTAGCATTCTGATTGAAAATATTTTAAAACTTGCTGTAGATAAAGAATTAGAGGAGCAATTAAAACAACAATTTTTTGTGGTTAATGAAGAAGGATATTATATTCTGCATCCAGAACCAGATAAAACCTGGGGTTTTGAACTAGGTAATAATATAACCCTGCAACAAGACTATTCTTCAGAAGTGACCAATCAAGTTCTTTCTAGAAATCAAGGATTAATTAAAAAAGTCACCCAAAATCGCCAAAATTACTTGTTGAGTTATTATACAATTTTTCCTAACCAAGATACCAATTTATTTCCTTTTACTTTGGTATATCAAACACCATATAAAACCATATTTTTATCAGTTAAAGTTTTAGTAATATTGGTAATCCTTATGACAATTGTTTCGATGATTATAGTAGTCACAAGTGGGATTTTAATTTTAAGAAAAATAGTTGTTTCAGCATTAGATACAACAACTTTTGTGGCATCTTTTTCTAATCAAGTTCTCTCTACAATTGATGAACAAGAGAAAGTTGTCAATCAACAATCTGTATCAGTACAAAAAACAACTATTGCCATGGAAGAATTAAATATTTCATCTCAACAATCAGCCAATCAAGCAAAATCAGCATTAACAGGGGCAAAATCAGCATTATCTTTAGTAGAAGAAGGTACTAATAGTATTCAAAAAACATCTATAGCTATGACAACTTTAAAAGATAAAGTAGAAGCTATTTCTCAGCAAATTCTCCACTTAAGTCAACAAAATCATCAAATTGGTAATGTTTCTAATGTTGTTAGTTCTCTTGCTAATCAAACTAATATTTTAGCTCTCAATGCTACCATAGAAGCTATTCATTCTGGAGCAGAAGGTAAAGGTTTTTCTGTAGTTGCTGGAGAAATTCGTAAACTAGCAGACGAAAGTAAAAAATCAGCAGACCATATAAGTATTTTAGTTAGAGATATTCAAACAGCAATTAATTCTACTGTATTAGTCACAGAAGAAGGAACAAAATATGCAGAACAAATAACTCAAATTAGTGAAAGTATGGCACAAATTTTTGTGGATGTTGCACAATCAATGGAGGAAATAGTTAATAATAGTCAACAAATTGCTTTAAACTCTAAACAACAGGCAAATGCTACTCAACAAGTAACAAATAATATAGATACTTTAAATCGAGGCTCATTACAAATTACAGAAGGAGTTGACCAAACAAAAATAGGCATCAAGAAACTTAATGAAGCTGTCTCAAAATTAAAAGCAATTATTTAATTAATTAGTAAGCATTCAGCAGTCAACCATCAGCTATCAGCTCTTTAATAAATAGTGCTAAATCTAGTAATATCAGTTAAATAAAGCATATTATCCCGGTAAGCATTTAGCACTCAGCTATTGATTTTATTTTGATAAAAAAGCTTGATAATACGGTTCCCGATAAATCAGAAATTTTATCTGACTACAAAATTCAGTTCTCACTTTCTTTATTCCTTTAAATATCTTTGTTGAAATTGAGATTTTTATTCCTGATGACTGACAGCTAATAGCTGAATCTTTACTGATTCCGACTTGATATTATATGCTATATTTATTGTACTAAAAAAAAGCTTTTATTATGTAACTAAAGAAAAAAAAATAGCTGACGGCTGTTTGCACAGCATTCCAGAGGAAATGCTTACCAAACAATTAATAATTAATAGTTAATAATCAAGAATTTATAGTCAATAATTATTAATTCCAAAATTCGCGCCTTGAAGCCTCCCCTTTTAAGGGGATAAATAAAAAAAATTCCTTTTAGTCAATCCCCTTCTTTTAAGAATGGCTAATTATTAATTATTAATTTTTCATTGTTAATTGCTGAAATTAATTACAGATACAACAATTCTAAATGTAAGAGCATAATTCTCAAAAACATACCTTTTTAAAACTCCTCACACTTCCCACCTTTCCAACTATAATAATTAAGTATTCAACCAGATTTAATCTAAAAGGGAAGCCAAATGCTATCTAGTCTTGCAGTAACTAACTCTCGTCAAGCAGAAATAGTCGAAATTGTCCTCCGCAACGGCTGGGACTACATGAAAACTCTTCTCACAGGAGGCAAAACTGGTGAACCAGACTTACCAACACCAGCAGTTTTACGGAACATTTTTGTAGATTTAGGCCCAGTATATATAAAGCTTGGTCAGCTATTGAGTACCCGTCCAGACATATTACCAGCAGATTATATTGATACTCTATCAACCTTGCAAGCCGACGTACCACCAATACCTTGGTCTGAAGTAGAAATGTTAATTCGTCAACAACTTTCTCAACCTTTAGAAGAAGTATTTAGCAACATAAATACTAAATGTGTTGCCGCAGGTTCCATCGCTCAAACTTATAAAGCTACTTTAAAAGATGGTACCGAAGTAGCTCTCAAAGTTCAACGTCCGGGTATTGATAGAATAATTAATAAAGATATTGCTTTACTGAAAAGTTTAGGTGAGTTAGTATCATTTACAGAATTTGGTAAAAGTTATGATATTGTGTCTTTGGCTGAAGAATTTGGTGATGCTTTACAAGCAGAATTAAATTTTACTAAAGAAGCTGGTTATACTGATGAATTAAGTCGGAATTTATCTACAAGCAAATGGTTTGATTCAAAACAAATTATGGTTCCAAAAGTATATTGGGAGTTCACTACTCCGAAGCTTTTAGTTCTAGAATGGTTAAACGGTAAACCAATTTTATCAGCAACAGTTAAAGGTACTAATTATAATGGCGATATAAATGCAGAAAAGCAAGCACTTTCTACATTATTATGTCGTGCTTTTTTCCAGCAATTTTATATTAATGGTTTTTTTCATGCTGACCCCCATCCAGGCAATATCTTTTATTTGGAAGATGGGAGAATTGCTCTTTTAGACTGTGGAATGGTAGGTCGTCTCGATCCTCGGACTCAAGAAAATTTAACGGAATTATTATTAGCAATAGTTGATTTAGATGCTCAAAGGTGTGCCCATTTAACTTTAGAAATAGCAGAAGTTTCTCAACTTTCCAATTTAGCTAAATTGGAAAATGATTATAGCAAAATGCTGCGAAAATATTATAATCTCAGCTTGTCTGAACTTAACTTTTCTGAGGTATTTTATGACATTTTAGAACTGTGTCGTAACAATAAAATTAAATTGCCCAGTAATTTAGGTTTATATTCCAAAACTTTAGGAAATTTAGAAGGAGTTGCTCGGAGTTTTTATCCCCAAATTAATCTTTTAGATGAGATTAAACCATTAATGACTGATTTATTTCGCCGACAATTATTAGGAGACGATCCGGTACAAACTTTATTAAGAACAGCTATTGATGTGAAGAATTTATCTTTAGGTTCTCCTCGTCAGTTAGACTTATTTTTAGATAGACTTACTTCCGAAACATTGAAGTGGAATTTAACTATAAAAGATATTGAATTTTTGGGTCGGAGTGTAGATAAATCAGCTAATAGATTATCTTTTAGTGTGGTTGTTGGTTCGTTAATTATTGGTGCTGCTATTGTGACTGCGGGTTCTCAAAGTAGTCAGTTATCTGTGTTAAGTGAAGCTTTATTTACTACGGCTAGTTTTCTGGGGTTATGGTTAGTTATTAGTATTCTTCGTTCTGGTCGTTGGAAGGAGTAAATACAGTTATCAGTTATCAGTTATTAGTTAATAGTTAACAGTTTTAAATTTAATCAGATGTAGGGATGTTCCATGGAACTTCCCTACCATTTGTTTTATTAATAATATTAGGGATTATTTGTAGATGAGTCTAAATATTCTTTATTATTAGGACTTACGCAAAGACACTTATATATAGCGTGTCTTCGTTCTGGTCGTTGGAAGGAGTAAATACAGTTATCAGTTATCAGTTATTAGTTAATAGTTTTAAATTTAATCAGATGTAGGGATGTTCCATGGAACTTCCCTACCATTTGTAAAAAACATTTGTTGTTTTTGATAATATTAGGGAGTATTTGTAGAAGAATCTAAATATTCTTTATTATCTAAATATATTTCAATATTCTCTAAAATTTGTCTTAAATATTCTACTACTTTATTTTTAATTTCCATCAGTTTGTCAGCAGTTATTTCTTTTCCTACTTCCCCAAAAGTTCTCATACCATGCGCTAACTCATTTCTATTATCCTTGACTTTCAATATATCGCTACTATCAATTTTTGTTTTTGGAGAAAATCCATATTCTTGAGCTATTTTTTTAATCTTTTTAACATCAATATTTCCAGAAAATAGTTTTTCTTTATCAAATCCAACAGTAATAATATCTATTGATATATCTACAATTTTTTGACAAACTTTGTCAGAATTTTTATGGTTCAAGTTCCGAAGCACAATTTTCTGTAATTCAGGTCTAAGATTATCAAAGGAAATTCCTTGATTTTGTAGCTCACTAAATATTGATTCAATAGCATTTCTCATAGTAGATTCTATTAAATTGTAAATTAACAAATAAGCACTTGCGTTCAAGGTATCTTCTCACTCCTTAGTGATTTTTTTAGGTTTATTATTTCCTTGATTTTCTGCGATAAATCTTATTTTTCCTTTCTGTAAATTATCAATAAAAGTCAAATATTCACTAACTTCTTTAGAAAGCTTATTAAAATCTTCAAATACAAATGATATGTTTGCCATTAATTATTTACCTAATAGTTTATCCCTGACATATTCAATTCGTCGCACTACTTTAACATTGGAAGTACTTCCATCGCTCTTTGTGTAGTCTTTAAATTTCTTTGTATTGAGTAAATCATCTCCTTGATAATGAAGATTATTTTTTTCTCTTAAAGCAAGAGCAATACCTACAGAAAGAGACTCAAATTTAATTCTAGTTGTTGTTTTATCTAAATTTTTACCTGAGCGAAAACCATTAGGAAAATGCTTTCTCGCAAAACTTATCATTGCTTGAAATTCATTTTTCATTTCCTTTAAATTTATTTTTTTATCTTGATTAACATTATGCAAATATTCATTAAGAAAATCATTTATTCCTAGTGTAATTTGAAAATTTTGATAATTATTTAAGAAAGCAAAAAAACGTAAAACATATTCTTGAGGTTCACGTTTATTAATAGCAGTTTCAGAAAAATAACAAAGTTCTATAAATGTTGATAATTTTGATAACTCCTCTACTAAATCAGTAACTTTTCCAGGTAATATACCTCTGCGTTTCTCCATTTCATTTAACTGAACACTACCTGTATTAATTCTTTCAAAAATATCTCGTCGTGTTTCCTCATTTGCTTTTTCTGTTAATTCAATTATCCTAACAGTAGCTCTGTTAAAGCGTCTCTGACGAGGAAGAGGTAAATCTTCAAATTTAAAATTATTAAGCTTAGTTAACTTTTTTAATTCAGATAGTTTTAGCTCATTTTTAATAAATCTAGTTAAGGTACGAGTACGTTGAGTTCCATCAATAATCTCTAAACGACCTTCATCCTCTTCATTGTCTCGATCGTTAATATCAGCAATAAATATTGGAGGTATTGGTAATCCTAAAAATACAGATTCAATAAATTTTGACTGTCTTTCTTCATCCCAAATCATCTCTCTTTGATAATCAGGTATAAATAATTCATTAGTATCGTCTTCTCTTCCTTCGATATACTTCTGAACCAGAACTTCTACTGGATATTCTGTTGTTCAATAATTAACAGCTTTTTGCTTTTCCCTAATTTCAGCTTCAGCAGCTTCTTTTTGTTCATTAGTTATTTGGGATTTACTATTAGTATTTGTTGGCATAGTTGACATATTTTTACTTTAGGTAGTGGCGTGACACGCCTTAAATAATGCAATAGTAGGGGCGGGTTTTAGCTAGAATTTTAATGGTTACTCTAATATTTACATAAACCCGCCCTCATCCACAGTTTTAGTTGTGTCAGTCTAGTAGGTTCTTTAATATTGAAAATTAATTATATAGCAATCCTAAATAAGTTCTAATATTTTATCCTATAGGTTTGGTCTCCAAACCCAAAAGCAAAGGAATAAAGAATAAATTTTGAATAAAGTAGCAATATTAGATATTATTCAAATTTTCTACTACTCCTTATTCCCTCTTCCCTATCTTAATTTTCCTAATCTAATTCTCCTTCTAAAATAGTAGCGATCGCCACATTTGCATTATCTTTAAATTCTCGAACATTGACTCTATTTAACAGAAAAATTGACCCGATCATTCCTATTCCTGCTAATACAAAAACTAATCCATAAGCCAACATAGAAATATCAAACAAAAGCCGACCTAAATCTAAAGTTGCACCCCCAATAACTGTAGATAAACCTCTTGCCATTGCTTGTGCTAATCCCCAAGCACCAATAAAAGTTCCTGCTGTTTCTGCCACAGTTAAATCTAACATTAAACTGAGAGAAGCAGTAGTAGTTAAACCAGCAGCTAAACCATATAAAAATAAAGCAGTTTTAAATAAAGAAGCTTCCCCAGTAAACCCAGACATAACTATCAACATAAAACTAATTGCTGTAGCTATACATCCAACTTTTAAAGAATTTTTCTTACCTAATCTTGGTACTACTAAAAATCCCGTTGTACCTAATCCCAATAAAGTTCCCATTCCCGAAACAGCATTCAATCTAGTAGATTCAGAAATTGGCATCGAAAATATCTCCCCAGCATAAGGTTCTAAAACTGCATCCTGCATAAATAAACTAATAATTAGAACAAATAAAAATGTAAAAAATAAACCAGTTTGTCGATTCGCTCTTAAAACCTTGAAAGTTGTTGCTAAAGTAATTTTATCTTCCCGATTAGCAATAGTTGAACGAGTACGATAACGAGAGTATTTTTGTTCAACTCCCACAGTAGCAATAAAAGCAAAAATCAACACAATTGTTGGTACTTTAATAAACAAACTATTAACAGATGCTTTCACAGTTTCTAACGGTGCTTCTACACCAACTTGTTTCAATAAAATACTACTGGTAATCGCCCCAATAATAATTCCCACCATCAACATTGACCAGACAATACCAACAATTTTCGAGCGATTATTTTCATCAGAAATATCTACTAATAAAGCAGCAAAAGGTGTCGAACTTGCACTTAAAGCTAGACCGTAAATGATAAACATTAAACCCAAAATTCCAATCCAAAAATAAGTCGGATTACTCCAACCATTCGCTGTTAAACTATCACCAACCTGCCACATAACTTGCACCGCAAAAAAAGCAGTCACCGTAAATAAAACTGTACCTATCCACATATAACCAGTGCGGTGTTGACCAAATAAAGGTTTAACGTCAGACATTTGCCCAAACCAAACTCTGGCTGGAGCCATAAATTGATATAATGATAAAGTTACTGCTACAATTGTAGCTGGTATTTTTAATTCAGCAATCATTATTCGGTTTAAAACTCCGAGAGTTAAAACTGACATTATTCCCAATCCCATTTGAAAGAAACCTAATCTAAATATGGTGAATAAATTAAGTTGAGGTGGAATTTTTTGATTGTCAAGATTATCTAATTTTTCGACTTGTAAATTTTCGTTTTTCATAGTTAAATTAATAGTGTAGGTTAAGTTGAGGAACGAAACCCAACATTAATTTTTCATAGTTAAATTAATGCTGTAAGTTAGTTGAGGAACCAAAGCCCACATTAATTTTTTCATAGTTAAATTAATAGTGTAGGTTGGGTTGAGGAACGAAACCCAACATTAATTTTTCATAGTTAAATTAATAGTGTAGGTTAAGTTGAGGAACGAAACCCAACATTAATTTTTCATAGTTAAATTAATGCTGTAAGTTAGTTGAGGAACCAAAGCCAACATTAATTTTTCATAGTTAAATTAATGCTGTAAGTTAGTTGAGGAACCAAAGCCCACATTAATTTTTTCATAGTTAAATTAATATTGTAGGTTAAGTTGAGGAACGAAACCCAACATTAATTTTTCATAGTTAAATTAATAGTGTAGGTTAAGTTGAGGAACCAAAGCCAAAATTAATTTTTCATAGTTAAATTAATGCTGTAAGTTAGTTGAGGAACGAAATCCCACATTAATTTTTCATAGTTAAATTAATAGTGTAGGTTAAGTTGAGGAACGAAACCCAACATTAATTTTTCATAGTTAAATTAATGCTGTAAGTTAAGTTGAGGAACGAAACCCAACATTAATTTTTCATAGTTAAATTAATAGTGTAAGTT
>NZ_JAYKGW010000171.1:0-79435 GCF_035285525.1 Okeania sp.
GCAATATTTTAGGTATAAACGGTTTAAAAATCTAGGATTAAAAGCTAAAACCTGATAGAAAAATTAACGGATTATTCTTCTGACTCCATCCTTTAAGTTCCCTTAAATTATCACTCCTGAATCTTGACTTTTCCCCTTTTCTAAAAGACTTTTTCAGCAAAGCGTAAATAGGTTGTGATAAATCAAAAAGTAAATCAAAAAAGTGATTGATCGGGAACCGTAACTTTCATCAGTTAAGTGTTCCCTAAAAAGCAGTAATATTTTTGACAGGAATAAAATAGAATTACTATATTTATTCTTTTTCGTTATTCAAAAAATACAGGTGCATCTCATATTTTCCAAAATACTTTTTTCCTATTTCCTAAAAACGGTAATTTTTTGGATATATTCAAAATTGAGATGCACCAAAAAAAGACTTTAACTATTTTCATCACTAAGTTTTTGAGTTTCTTGGTTAAGATAATTATTACCCAATAGTTGAGGAATAATTAAACCAGAATTAGTTTTATATTCTGGAAATTCTGGGTAACGAGATAGAGATTTATCTTTTTTAAACATATTAGGAATAAAGACTAAGGCAATAAATAATCCTAAAATTAAATAAGGTAGCCAATGTTGAGTTAACATTGCAAAAGGAATATAGACAAATATCTCTCCTAAATAGTTTGTATTTCGGCAACGGGCAAAGAATCCTTCTGTAATTAAACCTGATTTATATTTAAGAGTATAATATTTTTGAGCATCGCTACTATAGTGAAGGAAAATGCCAAAAATATTCAGAGAAATAGCAGCAGCTACTAAAGGTAATGGAGGTTCAGTTCTACTACTAATTAAAATGTAGGGAGCTACCCAATATAAAGATAATAAGCCAAAACTAATAATGACTACGAATATAGTAACTTCTTGTTCCCATTGTTTGTCTGGATAGATACGATCTTTTATTAACCATAAAATTCCATAAGTACCATGTAGAGCTAGATAAACCCAAGGTCCTAAAGTAAAGTTTTGGTAGGCTATCATTAGTGCTAATACAAATATGAAAGTTGTTCCTTTATGGAGATTAATTGGATATTTAATTTTCATTTGAAAGTGAAAGTTATTTTCTCGTTAAACTTTCCTTTTATTATATAGCAGTTCCTATACTTGTGAGGTACAAAATTTCTGATTTTAGGGAATAGGGAACAGGTAAAAGTTTCAGTTTTTTGATTTACTTTTTGACTGGTCGCAACCTATTTAGAATTATTATAGAAGCAACTTAGTATCTTTGCCTAAGACTAAATTTTTGAGGTACAAAGTTTTCTTCTGTAGATACAAGAAATACACCGAAAAGATGAAAAAATATTCCCATAAACCTCATCTCTATTGCCCATTGCCAACCTCCATACTTCTTCTTTGAAGATGTCTATTTTTAAATGGGTTAACTTATCCGCTAAGGGAGAAAAATACTCCCATTACCATGTTTATAAAAAATATAATAGACATCTCCAAAAAGAAAAAACAGGAAATCAATTCTTATTCATAAATTATGAATTACTTCTTCCTATTACCCATTCCCTCTTTTTGGGAGAAGTATAATGACAATGCACATAATAATATCATGTCCGGTAGCATCGGAGCGTGTATAGTATTAAGGTAAAAATGGTAGAAAAGCTTCTGCCCTCAGCATAACTCCCTTCTGCCTTCCTTCCACCAAAGTTTAATTATTCAACCGCACATGATATAATACACCATCAACTTATCATTTTCTAGCCACAATTTTCCACAATTCCACCTGAACTTTTGCAACTACTTCTTGCCAGTTTCTCAACTGAGATTGACGGAATAATTTCATAGTTGGATACCAGGGAGTTTTTTCTCCTTTTTGTAACCAACGCCAGTCAGGATTAAAACATAATAAAGTCCAGACATTTTTACCTAATGCTCCGGCTAAATGTGCCACAGAAGTATCAACAGTAATGACTAAATCTAGTTGATTTATTACTGCTGCTGTATCAGCATAATTATTTAACTCAGAACCTAAATTTTCTATGTAAATGTTATTGGGAAGTTGACTTAATTCTTGGCTACGTTCTCCTTTTTGCAGACTATAAAATTTCACTTCTGGTGTTTTTAAAATCGGTAAAAAGTCTGTTAGTTTACAGGAACGATTATCATCGTTTTTATGAGTAGGATTACCTCCCCAAATAATCCCTACTTTATATTCAGTATTGGCAAGATTTATATAATTATTATTTGTTAATTTTAGATAGGGAATGTTGTTAGGAATTGTTTCTAAAGTTGTGTCGAAAATATGAGGTAAACTCATTAATGGTATATAGGTATCAAATTCTGATAAATTTAGTTCTCCTGGTGGCATTAATTTATCAATTTCTGGGATATTTTTAAATAGGGGAATTAATTCTGGCGGACATACTAATATAATACTTTGACAACGTTTTGCTACTAAAGGAATATAACGAATAAATTGAATAGCATCTCCTGCTCCTTGCTCAGTATGAACTAATAAATTTTTCTGGCTAATATCTTCCCCTTGCCATCGAGGGTGAAGGCATTGAAAAGGAGTAAATTCTGATGTTTTCCAGCGCCATTCAGATTCTGCAAATCCCCTTTTTAAATCTCCATTTTTTAATAATGTCATGGCTAAATTAAAATGTGCTTTAGCAAAATTACCGTTGAGATAAATTGCTTTTTCATAATGTTTAATAGCTGCCTCTAAATCACCTTTTTGACTATAAGCATAAGCAAGACTATTGTGAGCATCAGCATTATCTGGCTCTGTATTAATTACCTGTTGTAAAATATCAATTGCTGATTCATATTCTTCATTGTCTCCTAAAGCTACACCCAAATTATATTTAGCTTTAATTAAATCTGGTTGTAACTTCAAACATTCTTGATAAGTAGCGATCGCTTCTGTTAACTTACCATTTTCATATAAATCATTTCCTTTAGTTAAATAAGTTTCCGCCATAGCTATTTCTGAAATTGGTTTAACAGTTTCTGCTAAAGCTTCATCGGGCAAAACATAAGAACTTGCTAATAAATTTTCATCCCATTCAATAATTTCTGGAAATCGAATATTTGGCAAAACTGCCACAGAAAATATTTCTTGAACTCCCTCTTCAAACCTTAAAAAAGCGATAGTTTCTCCAGTTAAAATATTCACCACCCAAACCCCACAAATTCTTTCTTGAAGTTCAGTAATAGGCATTCCCGTAAAAACAGCAGTTTCTCGAACTTGAGACAAACCAATAAATGCTAAATCTCCCCAAAAATCTATACCGCGAGTAAACCCTGGTAACTTAGCAATAGTTTCTAATTTTCTTTCTTTTAAATCAACCTTTGCTAAACTACCATTGCCCGATTCTAATAACCATAATTCTTCCTGATACCATCTCGGAGAATGAGGCATAGATAAACCCCGCATTAAAATTTCATTTGTTTCTATATCTATTAAAATTCCCCCATTAGCCTTATTCTTTCTCCACCCTGCTGAAGTGTCAGTTTCTCCTAAAGCTGTCGCATATTTTGGCAGATCATTTTTCAAACAAAATCCATTCAAATGACAGCGGTCTGTTAAATCATATCCAGTAATAAAAGGAGGTCTCCATTTCGGAACAAAACTATTAGGATGACCGAGGTGACAAAGACAAGAAAAACGAGTATTAATAAACCATAATTCATCTTTTGCCCAAGCCATTTCGTGAATATCAATATCTCCAGTTATATGAATATTTCTAGGTAAATAACAAGCATCATGTTTACCAATAGGTTCGATTTTTTCTGCCACTGCTGGAACATTACGAAAATCCCAAATTTGATAAGCAGTTCCCATAGAAATTTTTTCCTTAGTTACTGCTAATCCCATCGGTTTATTAAAAGAGCGAAAATGAGTATTAATTACCCCATTATCCGGACGCAATACGATTAATTTACCTGCTTGATAGGTAGAAACAACTAAAGATATACCTAACTGGTCTAAAATATGGGGGAAATTATTTGTATGTACACTTCTTAATAAATAATTGTCAGTATTCACAGGAGTATCAGCTTGACTATTCATGTTCATTTCAGTTATTATTTTGAAAATCGGCACAAATCTATTAAACAAGGAAAATAACTAATAATCCGGATTTAAAGTTGAAATTTAGAGATGATAATCATCAAGGAGACTTTTTATCTTCTAGTCTGATGAAGATTCAGATAAGAAGTAGATATTTATCCTTGATATTATCTGTAGTAAAGGCTATTTTATCGTCAAATAAGGACATTAATATGTTAAAAAAGCTGGTTAAAAATGTTCTGGAGTCTCAAGGATATTTTATTTACAATATAGAAAACTTACCATTTGGATGCGATCATAAAGAGGATATAGCTAGAGTATCGCCTAGATTAAATGTAAATACAATTTTTGATGTTGGTGCTAATGTTGGAGTTATGAGTCTTTCATATAGAAAGAGATTCCCAAATGCTAAAGTGTATTCTTTTGAGCCAGTCAATAAAACTTTTTCTCAATTAAAGGAAGCAACTAAGAATGATTTAGATATTCATTGCTACAACATGGCATTAGCTGCAGAAAACGGCTCTGGAATTATAAATATTGGGAGTAAGTCAGGCCAAAACTCTTTAGTGATTCGTCAACAAGGTGAGATAACCTCACAGGAAGTAAAGTTGATAACTATTGACGATTTTCTTAACCAAGAACAGAAAATAGAGCAGATTGACATCCTCAAAATAGACGTTGAAGGTTTTGAATCTGATGTATTAAAGGGTGCAGAAAAAACATTAGACTCTGGCCGGATTTTATATATCTATATCGAAACAACATTCCGGGAAGAGGACACTCATCACACCCAATTCTCTCAAATCCAAGAATTTCTGAGAAAATATAAATTTAACCTGATGGGGTTTTATGATATCTTACCATACTGGGCCGGAGGTAATGCAATTCCTTTTTGTAATGCTTTGTTCAAGCGCTGGGAGAAGGACTCTATTGCTATCAAGAAATCATAATCTTCATCAGTTTCTAAAATCTTGATTCAAATGGACCTGTTCTGACATCAACCACCTTATTGTAAATGTTTTTTAGAACTTTGAAAAGGTAGTTTAGGTTGCTAGTCCGATAGATTGGGTGCATCTCAATTAATTAAAAACCCTCTTTATTCCATGCTTACAAACCAATTTTTATACCATTTCACCGTAACCCTGCGATGATAAAAGACCCAAGTGTTACGACCCCGCGATGATCAAAGACGTAAGCGATGGGACCCCACGATGACAAATTTAGAGGTTTTATTATACTCAGGACTTACGCAAAAGATTAAATCATACACAATATGTAGGGGAACTCCTACTAGATATGCTGGCTTTGCGTAAGTCCTGATACTATAACTTAGGATATAATTTAAGTTCAGCACTTTAAGACTATTCTTAAAATTATGCTAAGACGTGTTAGTAAGATGCAAAAACAGGTTTTCTCCGAGTTATCCCCAGAACAAGAAATATTGCTTTCAAAGTATGTATAAAAGTGGAAAGCAATAGCAAAACTGACCCAAGTTATCGATTGAGAAAAAGTTGAAACAGCAATTAGAACTACTTACAAAGCGAGTGGTTTTCCTGAACCTGAAATTATTTTTTTTCCAACCCTTTTGCCGCAATTAAAGAAATTTTAGAGACTAAAAATTTTAATACTTAGCAAAGATGCGGTTTTTTTGCACAGGAATCAGGATTTAGGAGTCATATCATGTTCGGATAATCAGTTATAATAAAGTTTAAGGACTGACACCTGCCGACACCTGTCAAAGAAATACTGAAATTATTAATACTATTCCTTATTTACTTCCCCTCCTGGGAGGGGTTAGGGGTGGGTTAACTCCTGACTCCTGACTCCTCACAACAGTTATTGATAAGTATTCAACCGAACATGATATCAGAAGTCAGGAATTAAGAAATAAAATAGGGAAAAAAAGTAGAAAAATGCCTTCATCTTCCCACAGTTCCCACACTCCCCACACTCCCCACACTCTGCTTTTTTCAGCAAACCCTACTTGGGAAGTAATCTCCCAATAGTCCGGTTTTCTGCCACGAAAGTTTCTTGAGCAACACGCTGAATATCTTCTCTAGTGACAGCATTAATGTTATCCAACTCTTTAAATAAATTTTGCCACGAACCTGTTTTCACTTCGTAGTCCACCAGAGCTGATGCCATACCCATGTTAGAATCAAGAGACTGTAATAAACCTGCCCGCGCTTGAGCTTTTACCCGCTCTAACTCTGACTCAGAAACTAACTCCGTTTTCAATTTTTCTATTTCTGTTCGCAAAGCTGCTCCTACTTCATCAACATCATTATTAGGAGCAGTTATAGCATAGAATAACATTAGGTGTGGGTATTTATCTCCCGGATAACCACTAAACCCCCTCGCGGAAAGAGCGATTTGTTGTTCCTCAACCAGCGACTGATATAGGCGAGAAGTTCTACCATTACTCAGAATACTCACAATCATATCATAAACCACATTGTCGGGATGATTTATTCCTGGTCGATGATAACCTTCTAAATACCAAGGTTGAGATGGTAACTTCATCGTTATTTCCCTGGTTTCAGTTTGGGTGGGTTCCACAATATTGACTTCTGGTGGTGTTGCTTTGGTTGCATAGCGACCGAAATATATTTTCGCTAATTTCTTGACTTCTTTGGGATTAACATCTCCAACTATCCCTACAGTTAAGTTATTAGGAACATAGTAAGTATCAAAAAAATCCTGAACATTTTCTCTAGTTAAATTTTGTAGATCCTCTGTGTAACCAATGACTGGGCGACCATAAGGATGTACTTGGAAACCTTGAGCGAGTAATTTTTCCAATATTTGAGCAACAGGTGAATTTTCGGTGCGCGATCGCTTCTCCTCCAAAATTACTTGTTTTTCTTTATAAAATTCTCTAAATACTGGTTCCAAAAATCTTTCTGACTCCAAAGACATCCATAACTCTAATTTGTTGGCAGGTAAACTGTAAAAGTATTGGGTGTAGTCAGCGGAGGTGGCAGCATTCAATCCTACTCCTCCTGCTTGTTTGACAATTTTTGAGAAATCATTTTGAGCGACATATTCAGATGCTAGCTTTTGAGTTTGTTCAAAGTCTGCTTTCAGTTGAGCAACTTGTTGGGTGTCACCATCCTTGCTTGCTTCCTGAATCTGTGCGAATATTTGATCTAATTTATCTAAAACTGGTTTTTCTGCCTCATAGTCTTTGGTACCAATTTTTCTTGTGCCTTTAAAAGCTAAATGTTCTAGGTAGTGAGCTACACCTGTCTGTCCGTCTGGTTCATCTACTCCACCCACATTAGCATAAATGAGAAAGGAGATTACCGGAGCATTGTGTCGTTCGAGAACGATGAATTTCATGCCATTTTCGAGGCGAAATTCTGTTACTTCTTTAATTACTCGGTCTAAATAGGGTTTGATAGAGATTTTTTGGTCAGGAATAGATTCCTTAGCTAAGACTGTATGACCAGGAAATCCAAGCCAAAATAAACTTATAGCAATTAAACAAAAGCATAATAAAAGTGATCGCTTTTGGAGTTTGGCCTTGTCTAAATTAGTAGTAATTATTTTTTGACACCAAATTGGAAATTTCAGCATAATAAATGGTAAAATTTAGTCAATTAATAACTTAAGATTATATTATATTTCCTGTAATTTGGCTAATAATATAATAGACATCTGCAAAAAGAAAAAACAGGGAATCAATTCTTATCTATAAATTATCATTTACTTTCCTCTATTCCCTCCATACCTGTTCCCTCCATACCTGTTCCCTACTTCCTATATAAATTTTTTTTTATTAATTAATACTTAAATTTTTCCATAATCAAGTTATTATATCATGTCCGGATAATCAGTCATAAAAAACTTTTTTCCCTTTACCCTTTCTTTCCCTTCTGGGTTCTACCTTTCTTTCTCCAAAGTTTAACTATTCAACCAGACATGATATTATTATGCAGTTAAAATAAACTCAAAATATTAATTCTTATGAAAGTTTTCACTCAGTGCCGAACTCCAGAAAAAACAACACGAACTAGAATATTGCAAACAGCTCAAAAATTGTTTGCCAAATACGGATATGATGGTACAACAATTCGCGATTTAGCAAAAGAAGTGGGAGTAGGGGAGGGTACTTTATTTCGTCATTTTACTAATAAAAAAGCAATTTTGATAGAATTAGCGACAGCAGGATGGGTGGAAATTCTCACAGATTTATTAACAGAGTTAAGTGAAATGTCTAGCTATAAAGCTGTTGCCCAAGTGATGCGTCGCCGGATGTTAAATATTAGTCAAAATGCAGATATGATGAAAGTCTGTTTTTTGGAAGCACAATTTCATCCAGAATTGATGGATAAAATTCAATCGGAAGTTATTGAAAAAATGACCGATGTTGCCGAAGCTTTTTTTGCCACAGCCATGGAACGGGGAGTATATCGGCAAATGGATCCGAAATTGGTAGCGCGAGTATTTTTAGGAATGTTTGCGATCGCTGGTTTTAGTCAAAAAACTTTATTAGAACCCGATGCTTCTCCCCAAGCAATGCAAAAAATGGCAGAAGGGTTAGCTGATATTTTCCTCAATGGAGTGCTTGATAATTAATAATTAATAATGCTGGAGGGGTGATATAGAACTGTAGGGGCCGGTTTCCCCAGAGATTTTCATGTTTACCCTAATATTTACATAAACCCGCCCTCACACATTATTATTGGGGACGGGTTTATCTAATATATAGAAA
Source organism: Okeania sp. (assembly GCF_035285525.1). Lineage (GTDB taxonomy): Bacteria > Cyanobacteriota > Cyanobacteriia > Cyanobacteriales > Microcoleaceae > Trichodesmium. The sequence continues at coordinate 8,781 of NZ_JAYKGW010000171.1, forward strand.
TGTAGGGGCGGGTTTCCCCAGAGATTTTCATGTTTACCCTAATATTTACATAAACCCGCCCTCACACAATAGAACTGTAGGAGCGGGTTTATTTAATTTCTAGACGAGAATCATTAACTTAACTGAAAAACCCGCCCCTACTGTTGATGAAAAATATTGTATTATTGGGAGCGGGTTTATTGAGTTTTTAGCTGAAAGTCGTTAATTTAAGTGAAAAACCCACCCCTACTTAGCCTTCCTGATGCACAGTTTTAGATGAAACACTCCACTACCAATAGCGTTCATGCCTAATATTAGAGTTGTTGGTATCATTTGTGTAAAAATTAAGGTCTTTCCTTCTTCCTCCTTCCTTACATTAGAAAATTTCTCAAAACTCTTCATAAAATTTAACCATATCAACAATTTAATGAGTGGTAAAATTCCCTATTAATAAAGTCAGAACTAAGGAGAATAATTGGTGTCTGAAGTAGCTACTAAAAATATTACATTCTGGAATACTACTGATTATAACTACCCAGGATTTGGCAAAACTGTAGAAATCCCTGATGGTTTAGGTGGTAAAATAGGTATTACTTATAATCAAATAGACTATGACGACGCTGGTTGGAAAGGAAAACCAAATGGTGATATTCCCATTACTGAAAATAAATTTTTATCTGGGGAAATAGAAGATAAATTTAGCTTAACAGGTGGGGTAAAAAGCATCACTGCTACTATGCCTCAAATCAGAACAATGGGAAAGGAAAATAACTATTCTATCACCCTAGATTTTAGTAAATATAAAGCTTCCGCAGCAGGTTCCAAAGTAACTGATGGTGCAACCTCTGGTGATACCTATTTGGCTATATCAAGATTCTTCAATGGTACTAAAGCTGGAGACACAACCATAAAAGTCGCAGCAACAACTCTAGATGGTAGTGAACTTAACTTAGGTGATTGGAAATTATTCAATAGTGGAAGTCTTGGTAAAGGTGATAATGCTCGGATATTTTTAGATACAGCTACTCAAACTATTTCTGGTAAAAACTCTCAAGGTAAACAAGAGTTGTGTCCAACTCCACCCAACCCTGGTTATTCTTGTGGTACAGGTACAGGACTAGGTTTGTTTGAGTTACCAAGCAACCAACGTTATGTATCTATTACTCTTACTTTCAAACAGAAAAAGATTCAAGGTGTAAGACCTAACGATTTACACGATATTTATGTTGCTAGCAATACCAGCTCTACAAGTAAAATTGATGCAACTCCTCAAGATCAACCAATAGATATAAATCGAGGTTTACAACTGCATCTACCACTAAATGAAATAGTAGAAAATGCAGCTAAAGAAAAAGAAGTTGTTGATGTTTCACCAACAAAACTCAACGGTAAAGTCAACGGTGCAACAATGGTAGCAGATGATCGCTTTGGCAACTGTATAAACTTTGATGGGGTCGATGATTATATTGAACTGTCTACAACAACTGTTTTTCAAACTGATGAAATCACTATTAGTTTTTGGGCAAATGGTGGTAAGTCTTTACCTAAAAATAACTCAATAATAACTACATACGATCAAAGTAATCACAGGGTAGTTAATATTCATTTGCCTTGGTCAGATAGTAAAATTTACTTTGATTGTGGAAATACCCTTACTTCTGATGACACTTATGACAGAATAGAAAAATTAGCTGAAGCTGTTGATTTTCAAAATAAATGGACTCACTGGGTATTTACTAAGAATGTTACCACTGGAGAGATGAATATATATCTCAATGGCATTCTATGGCAAAGTGGTAAGGGTAAAAATAAACCAATAACTTCAATTACAAAGGTGCAAATTGGTACTGGTTATGGATTTTATGATGGTAAAGTAGCTCATCTACGAATTTATGACCGAGTTTTATCACCAGAAGAAATCAACGAAGTGATGGAAGTGGATGGAACACCACCACCAATAAATATAAATCGAGGTTTACAACTGCATCTACCACTAAATGAAATAGTCGAAAATGCAGCTAAAGAAAAAGAAGTTGTTGATATTTCCGGGAAAAAGCTTAATGCTAAAGTTCATGGGGCAAGAACTGTAGTGGATACCAGTGTTGGCAACGGCAACTGTATAAACTTTGATGGGGTAAATGACTATATCGAACTGTCGGCAACAAGTATTCCTCAAGGAGATGAAATCACTATTAGTTTTTGGGCAAATGGTGGTAAGTCTTTACCTAAAACAAATTCTCTTCTTTGTGCAGTAGATAAAAATAATCATTATGTGGTAAATATTCATTTGCCTTCGTCAAATAGTTGCATCTATTTTGATTGTGGAAATACCTCTACTTCTGATAACATTTCTGACAGAATAGAAAAATTAGCTGAAGCTGTTGATTTTCAAGATAAATGGACTCACTGGGTATTCACAAAAAATGTGATCACTGGAGAGATGAATATCTATCTCAATGGTACTTTATGGCACAGTGGTACAGATAAAAATAAACCAATAAATTCAATTACTCAGGCGAAGTTTGGTGCTGGTGATGGATTTTATGATGGTAAGGTTGCTCATCTACGAATTTATGGTCGAGTGTTGTCTCTAGAAGAGATTAATGAAATAATGCAAGTTGATCAAGTTGAGAAAACTGATACACCATCAACTGATGATGAGAGTGGGGAAACTGCAACCACAGAAACAACTGACATCACATCAACTGATAACACAACTAATACAACCCAAAAACCTATGGAATATCAAATTTATCAGGTAAATGGCAATCCCACTATTAAAACCGGATATGCAGCATCAGAATGGACGGCAGTTATTGCCGGATTTAATTGTGGGGCAAAGCAGAAACACAAAGCAACAGCATTAACGCTCATGCCTATAGTAGATAATGGAGAATGGAAAATCAAGTGCGATATTAAAGATGCAGACGATCGCTATTGGGATGTAGCAGTTTTATTTATCAGGAATAACATGGTAAATAGATTAAACAATTTCTATCGTTAAAATATTAAAGTTGATATTAGTAGGGGTTTGGTCTCCAAACCCTTACAGGTCTTGTTTTTTTTCGGCATTGCATAAATGCACTGAGGACTTTAATAGTTTTGTGTATGGGGGTATATTGCCACCTTCTATCAGCTATCAGATTTCAAATAGAAACCGGGTTTCTGAGATTTCTGGTTTGCGTAAGTCCTGATACTTTTTCAGCAACCCTAACTACTCCTTTCCCTACTCCCTAAACCCTAATGATTAAATTTATCTGGAGAACAATCCTTAAACCATTTCTCAATATATTCCTGAAACCTAATTGTCCTCTTTGTCAGCGATCAGCAAACAGAGAGTTTTGTCAATATTGCGAAGAACAAGTTTGGCGCTGTCAGTTTTCTGGTGGAGGAGAAATATTTTCTGGAGAAGTACCCATATTTATTTGGGGTCAATACAAAGATAGTCTCAAACGAGCGATCGCTGCCATGAAGTATGAAGATAACCCACAAATAGCAAGACCTCTAGGATATTGGTTAGCAGATGGGTGGTTAGCTTCTCCAGTGGCAACCCTTGATCGAGTAGTGGTTGTACCCATTCCTATGCACAAAAAAAAGCAGAGGAAACGAGGTTTTAATCAAGCGGAACTATTGGCCAATAGTTTTTGTGCAGCCACAGGTTTGCAGATACGGCGCAATGCTTTAGCAAGAGTGAAGCAGACTCAAGCATTATATGGTTTGTCTCCTGGAGAGAGAGTGGAGACAGTTAAGGATGCTTTTGTTGTGGGGAAATATTTCCGTAACTGTCGTCCCCGCGTTTCCGTTTTATTGGTAGATGATATTTATACAACTGGTGCAACGGTAAATTCTGCCATAGAGGTTTTGCAACAAGGAGGTATTAAAGTAGTCGGAGTGTTGGCGATCGCGACTACGAAAAAAGCTATTAACAAAAAAATTATTTTAAAGAGTCAGAAAGTGGTGAAAAAACTAGGTTTCACAAGTAGGAATTAAATCAAAAAATGAAGTTAGTTTATAATCCCTATTCCCTCCATACCTGTTCCCAGTTAAGCGTTCCCTATTCCCTTTTTAAAGAGTCAGAAAGTGGTGAAAAAACTAGGTTTCACAAGTAGGAATTAAATCAAAAATGAAGTTAGTTTATAATCCCGGTTCCCGGTTCCCTCCATACCTAAAAAATCCCAAAAAATTAATTCCAGATTCTTATAACAATCTAATTGATAGTTAAATCAATTTGATTCGGGGAAGTACCTGGAATTTGTTAATTAAAGTGAACTTTATAGTTACAACACTATAAAAAAGTAGGAGGACACTAAGAAAATTGAAATCTTTGATAATCAATATTTTTGATTTGAGCTAATAGCTATTTTCAATGTATTTTATCAGAGAAATGCAAAAAGCTATATTAAACTAGATTTCACCTCGTCCACTACCTCGTTCATCACCAAATATTCCAACTGGAGTTAAAAACTTTTGGATATTCAAGGATGAATTATTTGATTCACAGCTGCAGAAGTTGGGGTAGACCATCATAGAATTTATAATGGAAATATCAATATATAAGCAGATACTCATGGGATTTTTCCATTTGCCATACAAGGAGTTTCTACTTCCTAATACAGAACTTTTGCAGCTTGATCAGGATAAAAGGGGTGATAAATTTTCTATTAATTTAAGTTCTTTTTTCGGCCAGAAACTGAATTATTTTGCTGGTAAGCGATCGCTGAATCTACTTGCTTCAATAAAATATCTAAGGTAGAGGAGTTATCCACAACTATATCCGCTTTTTCGCATTTTTCTGCCAAGGACATCTGATTATTAATTCGGGTATAAGCTTGTTTTTCTGTTAAGCGGTCACGTTTTATTAATCTTTCTATTTGTTGTTGGAGTGTAGAGTATATCACCCAAGTTTCTGTTACTAAATCAGTCATTTTAGCTTCAAACAGTAGTGGTATTACTAATACTACTGTAGAATTTTGAGAAGTAGTTTGATAGGAAGTAATTTGTTGAAAGGTTTTATCGTTAAATTCACTATTTTTAATGATAAAATACTTAATATTCTCTTCAAAGCGATGACGAACATAAGGATGAATCTGTTGTTCTAACCAATGTAATTCTTTTTGATTGTTAAATACAATTTCTCCTAATTGTTGCCTATCCAAGTTACCATTAGGTAAAATAATATTTTGACCATAGTGTTCTACTATATCCCCCAAAATTGGTGAACCAGGTTGTACAGCTTCCCGCCCATAAATATCTGCATCCCAAACGGGAAACTGGTAACTTTGATGCAAATAATTAGAGACAGTAGTTTTTCCTGTACCAATACCACCAGTTAAACCAATAAAACGCATAATTTTTAAGTTAAAAATCTGAATAATAAATAGGATTTGTTGAAAAAAGTTTTTTAGTAAGAGGACGGAGTCAGAAGTCAGGAGATATGGGAATTATAGAATAAGTAGTCAGTAGCTGTGTCGTTATGGTAGTAGGCAGGTTCTTAATATTATGCGTTATTCGTAGGAATAAAACTTTAGTAATTGATTTAATAATACAATTATGGACATTAAATTTATCGCTATACTTTCAGTAGATTGGACTTCTTTTTTCCTGGCTACTCCCCTACTCCCCCATCCCCCTACTCCCTACTCCCCTACTCCCTAAAAATGATAGAATTATTATACTGCGAGCATCTTGCTCGTGCGTGCTTTATTATTAATTATTTTTCTATGGACTACTGATAACTGATACTAAAAAAGCTCCCTATATTAAAAACCATGAAGTATGTACTTGTTAATAAAATTTACCATATTCTCATAACTGTCCCCTTAACTGGACTTTGGATATTGGACACTGCTACACTCTTCTTAAGCCCCCCTTTGAAATGGGGGTTGGGGGGATATCCAACTGCATTAGCTCAATCATCACCCGGACCCATAGTTCCTGAACCAAACTCAACTAACACGGTAGTAACTCCGGTAAAACCATCAAACAATTCTGACCCAACCCGCTTTGATATTACAGGTGGAAAGCGCTCTAGAGATAATACTAATATTTTCCACAGTTTCAGTGAATTTAGTTTGACAGAAAGCCAAATTGTTAACTTTATATCTAACCCCAATATAGAAAATATTTTAACTCGTGTTACAGGTGGAGATGCTTCTGTAATTAATGGTTTAATTCAGGTAACTGGAGGAAATTCTAACTTATTTATTATGAATCCTGCTGGGATTATTTTTGGTGCAAATGCTAGATTAGATGTACCTGGTTCTTTTGTTGTAACTACTGGTTCAAGTATTGATTTTAATTCTGGTTCATTTAATTCTACAGGTAAAAATAACTATAATATTTTAACAGGAAATCCGGCTGCTTTTTCCTTTCCTATAAATAATTTGGGGGTAATAATAAATGAAGGTGAATTAACTGTTGAACCAGGAAAAAGTGTAGTTTTATTAGGTGGCACAATTATTAATACAGGAAAAATATCTGCACCAGGGGGTGAAATTACAATCTCTACAATTTTAGGAGAAGATTTAGTCCGCATTAGTCAAGAAGGGCGTTTGTTAAATTTAGAAATAAAAAGGGAAGATGGAGAAAGTTCAAGTACAAATTTAAGTGAAGAATTAGAGACATTACATCCTTTATCTATACCTCAATTGTTAACTGGTAATAATGAGGCGATGGAAACTGCTACTGGAGTAACGGTTAATGGTGATAATCAAGTAGTTTTGACTGGTTCAAATCAGGTAATTCCTACAGATTCAGGTACAACTATTATTTCTGGTTATCTGGATGTTTCTGGAACAGAAGATTCAGAATTATCAAATACAAGTGGAATTAATATTTTTGGAGAAAAAGTAGGATTATTTGATGCTAATTTGGATGCTTCTAGTATTAATGGCAGTGGAAATATTAGAATTGGTGGAGATTTTTCTGATTTAAGAAATGTTCCTAATGCTACTCGTATTTATGTTGATGAAGGAACAGAAATATCTGCAAAGTCTTCTTTTAGTGACGGAGGTAATATCGTTATTTCTAGTGCTGAAGAAACTACATTTTTCGGGAAGATAGAAGCTACTGGTTATATTGAAAAACCTTCTAATTCAGTAGAATTAAACTCTACAAAAAATAGAGTAGAAATTTCTAGTCAAGGAATTTTAATTTTTGATGGCACTGTTAATTTAGGTTCTGCAAATACTTTGGGAGATTTATCTTTTAAAGCTGAAAACATTAAGATTGTACACAGCAATATTCAACTAGAAGATAATTCTTTAACTGAACAAAAAGCAACAGAATCTCAAATTTCTCAGTCATCAATAGAAACTATATCAAATGCAAATATTAAAATTGAAGCAGCAGATAATATAACTATTAATGATTTATCTGAAGCTGAATTAAATTTAATAAATACAATAGGTGAAATTTCATTTATCGCAGATAGCGACCAAAATGGTTCCGGCTATTTTATTATAGATTCAAAAAATACTATTAATACTCAAGGAGCAGAAATTAATATTTCGGGAACCACAATTAATACAGGTAATATTAATACTAATGGCGGAGAACTAAATTTGACCAGTAGTCAAGGTTTTATTATGACTAATAATTTATCTACTGCTAACTTAAATATAAAATTAGAAAGGAATGGTGGAGATATAAATATTGACGCTCAGAGAAATATTACTACAGGAGAAATTGATTCTAGTGGAAAATCTAGGGGTGGAAATATTACCATAAATTCTGCTGCTAGTATTAATACACAAAACATTATTTCTGAAGGTCAACAAAGTGGTGGAAATATTGAGATCGCATCTGAAAATACTCTTAATCTTCAAGGAATATCAACATCTAGTGACAGTACAACAACTGGCAATATTTTCGTCTCTGCAAGGGAAGTTAACTTTTTAGGTGGGGAAAATAGTATTAGTAGTAACGGGAAACTTACCATACAGTCAACATCAGAAAATAACAATATTACTTTGGGGGGGTTTGAAAATACACAAGCACTTAATCTGACAACATTAGAATTAACAGCTTTAGCAAATGGTTTTAGTTCCATTAACATCGGGAAATCAGAAAATTCTGGTACTATTACTATCTATTCTCCAGAAAACGGTGACAGAAATGGAGTGATATTTGACGATCCGGTAACTATACAAGCAGAAAGAATTACAGGTAAAGGTACAATAAGTGGAAGAGATAATGCTAACATTACTCTAAATGCTAAAGGTGACATCTCCACTGGTGATATTTCTGCATCTGGAGATATAAATATTAGAAGCAATGAAGGAAATATTGAAATAGGAAATGTGAATGCTAATACATCAAATAAAATTATTGGTAATATTGATATTTTTAGTGATGATGGTTCTATAAAAACAGGAAAATTAACTACTACAAGAACAACAACTACAAGTGAAATAAGCGGAAGAGATGATGCCAACATTACTTTAAACGCTAACCGTGATATCTCCACTGATGATATTTCAGTGTCTGGAGATATAAATATTAGAAGTAATGAAGGTTCCATAGAAACAGGAAAATTAACTACTACAAGAATAACAAGAGGAGGAAATATTGATATAGAAGCAGGCGATCGCTTGACCACAAAAGAAATAAATTCTAGCGCTAAATCAGGAAAGGGTGGAGATGTTACATTGAGTGCAGAAAATGATATTGAAATTTTTTCAATCAAAGCAGAAGGTGGAAATTTTGGAGGTGATGTTGAAATTAGTACCGACGATACTCTGAGGATAACAGGTGCTTTCTCCAATCAAAATCAGAATCTTGCTAGCATTTCTACCGCAGGAGAGTCAGCAGGAGGAAATATTGTGATCAGCACAGAAAAAGAATTTACCGTAGGAAATGCAGCAACTAACGGTTCTGTACAAACAATTACAAATGGAGAATTTACAATTTCCCCCAAGCACTCTCTATCTAGAAACTTTGATCTACTCGATCTAAAAGAAATAGAAAACTCTCAATCAGAATTACAGGAAACATCCACCAAGAATAGAGAAAATGAATCATCTGTAAACACAAATGAAGAAGTACAAAAAGAACAAATAGTACCCCCAGAAACCAACAGAAACTCTCCAGTTTTAGGCAGTTCTGAAATGACTACCTCAGCGAGAGAAAATGTAGATAACCTCCAAGTATCTGAAGAAGAAGTTCCTGCATTAATGGTAGAAGAGCAAACTACAGAAGAATTAGAACCAACTAATCCCTCTCGACTTCTTTGGAAAAACCCAGAAGAAACTATTCTTGTACAAGATACAAACTCTGAAGGAACTATTATTTTAGAAGATACAAATTCTAATATAAACTCGTCAGTTTTTGAAGTTTCTGAGCCAACTATTGCTACAGAAAATTTTGCTGAAGGTAAGTTTTCAGAGGAACCAACCTCAAATATTGTGATAGAAGAAAATATGACTATTACTGCTTCAGAAATTTCTGCTAAGGATAATTTCCCAATTAGATTAACAGATACAATATCTCAGATAGAGCTAACTAGAGGCAAAGAATTTGCTAGTTATTTAGGAGAAAATATCTCTAGGAGAACTGCCACACCAGCAAACATTCGTGATACTCTCAGTAGTGTTGCTAAAATAGGCATCAAACCTGCAATTATATATGTTTCTGCACGATCTAATTATTTAGAATTACAATTATTTTTGCCCAATGGTAAACCAGTTGTTAAAAGTCTTAGAAAAAGCAGAGAAGAAGTAATTGAGGTTGCTAAAAAATTCACGAATCAAATTAGAAATCCTAGTCAATTAGATTCTCGCAATTATTTAGAAAATTCTCAAATATTATATCAATGGTTAATTGAACCAATATATGGAGAACTGAGAAATAATCATATAAACATGATAATTTTTTCAATGGATAGTGGTTTAAGAACTCTTCCCATAGCCGCTCTATATGATAATGAGCGTAAACAATACCTAGTAGAAAAATATAGTTTAGCGTTAATTCCTAGTTTTAGTTTAACAGATACCAGATATACGGGATTAAAAGGCTCTCAAATTTTGGCAATGGGAGCATCTGAATTTCCTACTGATGCTAATCAAACTCCTCTACCCGCAGTACCTATAGAACTTAATGCTATTGTGAATAAATATTGGTCTGGTAAATCTTTTTTAAATCAACAATTTACATTAAAAAATTTGCTGCAGCAACGCAGCAAAGAAAAATTCAAAATTATTCATTTAGCGACTCATGGAGAATTTCATCCAGGGGGTGCTGATAATTCTTATATTCAATTTTGGGATACTAAGTTACGCTTGAATGAGTTCCGTCAGTTACGTTTGTATAGTCCCCAGGTAGAGTTATTGGTGTTGAGTGCTTGCACAACTGCGGTGGGGGATGAAGATGCTGAGTTAGGTTTTGCGGGGTTAGCAGTGCAAGCAGGAGTCAAGTCTGCTTTGGCAAGTCTTTGGTATGTTAGTGATACTGGTACATTAGCTTTAATGACTGAGTTTTATGAAAATTTGTCAAAAAGACCTATTAAAGCAGAAGCATTACGAGAAGCTCAGTTAGCAATGTTAAGGGGGGAAGTTCAGTTAGAAGATGGTCTGATACTCCGAAATGGTAATCCACTTTTGTCTTTACCACGGCAGTTAGTTGGAGGTGATCAGAAAGATTTATCTCATCCCTATTATTGGGCAGGGTTTACGATGATCGGTTCGCCGTGGTGATATCAGTTTTTTCAGTTATTAGGAAGTAGGGAGTAGGGAGTAGGGAGTAGTTGAAGACTGAAGATATATAGGCGCGAGCTTTCCGGCTCGCACTGAAAATTGGCAGTTGTTAAGTTAGGGAAAACGCCAAAGGTGAAAAGCTAAAGTCTCCTTGGGGGAATCAGAAGGCGATCGCTTTCTGGGAGGGGGCGGGTCTAGTTAGTTGGTCGTTGTTAAGTTAGCTTACTGATGAGACCCGCCCCTACGGAGATGGGGAAAACCGCCGTTTTTCAGTTCTGGGAGGGGGCGGGTCTAGTCAGCTTGTCGTTGAGAGCGTTAGCTTACTGATGAGACCCGCCCCTACGGAGATGGGGAAATCAGTTGTTAGTTGGAAGTAAACCCGCTAAATATACACACGCGCGAGCTTTTTGGCTCGCATTGGAAATGTTTTCAATTCTTGTTTAGCCTAAATTAAATACCCCAAACCAGCTAGAGTATCTCCTGCTAACTCTTTCCAAAGAGCAATGTCTTCTGGTAAAAGTCCAGTTTGCCATTCTCCAATAGAACCTTGACGAATATGTTTACCTTCTCCTTTGTTTTTTACTTTACTAATATCTGTTGCATCAATAATTTCATCAATTAGAGTTTCATCATAGTCTAAACCAATAAAATCAAATATTTTGCTTATTTCTTTCTGTGGATAAGTACGGAGGTTTTCATAACGGACTGAATAAAGGCGATCGCTAATTTCTGAGTTTGCTTTAGCTATTTTTCCTCTCTCAATAGCTTTTTTCCATATTTGAATCACACTTTTTGTGCTTTGTTTTGCCCAACGAGCATTTTTTGATCTGGCTTGATAGGAAACACAAATATCGCGCCCATCTCGAATAATTTCTATACCTTTTGATTCAGGAAACTGATTTAAAATTACATCAATATAACGCAAATGTTGTGGTGTTTTTTCAAGAAGAATATCCTTTTGAGTTCCTCCATTTTTTTCAAAAAAGCGATCAAACATTAACTTGTTTAATTTTTTGACTTTTGTTAAGTCATCTTCTGAACCAGAACTAGCTTTTGCTATTAATTCTTGTAGCTCTGTATAATTTACTAAATTATGAAGTCCAACTTTATCTTTGCCCTTTTGGTATGCCTCATAATGCTTGAAAATACCTTGCCAAATATCTTCTGATTTAAAACCTAATAACAATGGTTTTAAACCATAAAATTTTAATATCCATTTTGCTGACTTGAATCTTTTTTTTAGTTTCTGCTGTTTCAAATAGGTAAAGTAGTGGTAAGTTAGAGAATAAGCATGACTTTCTGATGGAACTTTTAGAATATTAGGATGAAGGCTAATTATTTTCGTCAACCAACTTGTACCAGAGCGGGGACAACCAACTACAAATAATTTACGGTACTTCATTTTCTATCATTATGTATTTAATATCTTTAGTATAGAGGATAAGGGAGAGTCATTATAGCAATCTTAAATTAGTTGTGACCAATCAAAAAGTAAATAAAAAATTGAAACTTCTATCTGTTCCCTCTTCTTTAAAAGTAATGAAATTTTTTGTTGTAGATGATATTATAATTACTGGGAATAGTGAAATGGAGGGAGCAGAGAAACTTAAATAAGTGGGATTTAAAGTAGAAGATATGGTGGTATTTATTGACCAAAAAATAAGGTCTCAAGCTTCCTCTCTCAAAGGGATAAAAAATTTTCAATTCAGTATTTCTACCCTCTGGCAACAACTTCAAGGTACTGTTAATGTTTCGCTGCGCGACATGAATGCGTAGCATTCCGCAGGAAAGTTCTGACCCAGGAGGCTAACTGATAACTGAAATTACCCCACTTCAAGAGGTAAACTTTTATTAAGCAGAAGTTCAATATTACTACAAAAGTAGAGTATTATTACTAATAGCTGAATCCTTATATTAAAAGAGCGTAGATATCACAATAATTCAGTATCGACTTTGACAGACATTGCTCAAACTTTATACTAGGTCTAACAAGATTAATTCTGAAAAATTTAATATCCTCAAAAGTAATCAATCATTAAACTCTAATTATGTAATAACCATGCACAAATTTTTATTAACCACAATTATTACTGGTTTGATATATACTTTACATATCCACTTTCAGCCAGTTTTTGCTAATCGAATCACTGAAGCTAACTATGACAATTTAAAAATTGGTATGACTTATCAGGAAGTCAAACAAATATTAGGTAAAGAAGGTCAAATTTATCCTGAATATAATAGTCCGGGTTTGGAAAATTTTTGGGTTGCTTATCGGTGGGTAAATAATGATGGTACAGGAATAACTGCTATCTTTAATTCTGAAAATAAGTTAATTAAATTAACTGCTCAAAATTTGAATACTACTAGCTTGGGAGCTAACAGAAAACTTACTGTAGTTACAAATAGAAATGTTGAAGAGATAAAAGTTGGCATGAGTTATGATGAAGTGACAAAAATTATTGGCAATAGAGGAACCAAACAGTCTAGTAGCAATAACTCTTTAACTAATCCTAATACTACTGAATATATTTGGCTTAATTCTGATGGTACAAGTCTGAGTATAGTTTTTAATTCTAATCAGAAAGCAGTAGCTATTAGAACCCAAAATATGAATACTTATAATTTTGGTAATCCTTTCTGGAATCAACCTAAACCAGTTTATGCAATTACTAGAGAAAAGTATGAAAAATTGCAGTTAGGAATGACATACCAAGAAGTTAGAAATATCCTGAAAAAAGAAGGAGAATTAGATACAGAATTTGATCCGGGAGCTTTTCAAAAATCAAGAGAGGCAAAGGAAATGCAACTTAATGGTACTGCTGATCACGAGGGTTTAGTTAATAGAGAACAAGTAGTGCCAAATGAGGTGGAAGAAGGGGAGAAAATTAAGAATGCTTATCAATGGATGAATCCCGATCAAACAGGAATTAAAGTGGTTTTTAATATGCAAGATAGAGCAGTTGCTATATATACTTTTGGTTTGGGCGTTGGACTGTGATAAAAAGGCAGAAGGAAAAAGGAAGAAGGTTTGAATTATGGTTTGCTGAAGAAGTCTTTTTGTATTTGGCAAGTAGGTAGGGATGCCCTTATGCAACTACCTACAGAGTCAAGAGGAATAGGAATTTATAGAGGAAGTAGTGAGAAAAATATTTCTATAATTTTGCTGCTATCGTTAGCCTCAAATGCTAAATTTTTGATTTTTCGGGAACTGTACTTGAGAGACCTAAAAACTTGCACTTTTTTCTAAAAAGAGTGCAATCTTTATCTGTAAATACTTTGATATTTAATCAGCAAGCCCTATTTAGGATTTCTATAATATCTAAATCATAGACCAGTGGTTCTGTGTAAGTATTGTGAATAAAACTTTTATATAACACTAAAAACAATTGCTGATAGCTAATAGTTTACGGCTGAATACTTATAATTTTGCTATGTCTAAAAATCAAAATTGGTTAGGTTTAATGATTGGAAATTCCCGTTTACATTTTGGTTATTTTATAGGTGCAATTCCTCAAAAAACTTGGGATATTAACCATCTTGAGAACAAGGAAATTAAATCTTATTTCAATCAGGAAAAAGTAATAGAAAAAAAGCTAAAAAATATCTTAGAAACTAACAATATAAACTTGAATTATCGGATACCTTTGTTAATAGCATCAGTAGTTCCCGAACAAACAGCAATTTGGCAAACTTATCCTGATTCCGAGCTGATTACCTTAAATAATTTACCACTGCAAGGACTTTATTCTACCTTGGGAATAGATAGAGCTTTAGCAGTTTTGGGTGCAGGTACAAACTTTGGTTGGCCTATCTTAGTCATAGATGCTGGTACAGCAATGACCTTTACTGGTGCTGATGCCGAAAAAAAAATAGTGGGGGGAGCTATTTTACCAGGATTAAAATTGCAGTTATCATCCTTATCACAAGGAACTGCGATGTTACCATCAATTAATATACCTATAGAATTACCTCCAAGGTGGGCAAAACAAACAACAACAGCAATTCAAAGTGGAATTGTTTATACTATCTTGGCAGGTATGAAAGATTATGTTATATCTTGGTTAGAAGAATTTCCTGAGAGTAAAATAGTATTCACTGGAGGCGATCGCTCTATACTATTGAGTCATTTCACAACCCTATTTCCCGAATTAGCTGCAACTGTTATAGATGCACCTGATGTTATTTTTTGGGGAATGGTAAAGGTGTGGCAACAAACCGGACATGATATAATCAGGACTTACACAAAAAAACGTATTTCTGTCATTGCGAGCGACAGCGAAGCAATCTCAAATACCTAAAACTCCTTCCCAATGCGTAAGTCCTGATATTATTTCTCTTGCTCAACTTTAGTAATAGGGATTCGCATCGCATTAGAACTAGCTACCCCCAACCACTGAAAGTCATCAGTAACATAACCAATTTCAGCAATATAATCAACATAGCTAACATTGCCATTCCCATTGATAGTTATTTCTTTCTTCTGACTAGACTCTTCACAATTATACTGCTGCATATTATGAGGTTTTTGTGACTCTATATCAATGTCTGTAACATCTAATATGCGCAACTGGTATTGCTCTCCACCTTGTTGCTTGGCATCATCTTTCGCAGCTTGAGAAATTGCCCAATAAGCATAGACACTTTGATTAGTACGAGGAACTATAATGACCCAACAGGATTTTAACCCCTCCTTAGAAATACCTACGGTTGTCTCAGTTCTATTTAGTTGTGTACTTTTGTCTTTAGTAAAATCTTGATTAGCTTTAGGTGCTGACATCCGCACTCGGTTTGAACGAGCTAACTTTAACCACTGACCATCATCTGTGACATAACCTATTTCTGCTTGATATTCGCGATCGCTCACGATCGCAGGAACTTGCATTTGTGTCTGAGTAGACTCATCACAATCATAAGCTTGTACATTGCAAGCTGGTTTTGTATCTAGTAGTTCAATATCTGTAACATCATAAACTCGCAACTGACATTGTTCTCCTCCTTCTTCTTTCGCTTGATTTTGAGCAGTTTTAGAAACTTTCCAAACCACAGTCATTTTCTCTGTATCATCAGGAGTAATAGTAATTTGACTAGGAGATGATATCAATTTCCACCTTGTTGTAGGTCTAACTACTTTTTCTATTGCTGTGTTAGTCTCTTCACTGAGTTCTGCTTCTAAAATTAGCGATCGCTGAGAACGAGCTAAAACTAGCCAATGATCATTATTGGTAACATAACCTATTTCTGCTTGATATTCTTGATTAGTCAATAAGTTGCCTACTTGCCATTGCCGATCAGATTCTGCGCAATTATAATATTTGACATGATGAGCTGTTTGTGAGTCTAGGTCAATATCTGTAACATTATAAACTCGCAGTTGATATTGCTTACCCCCATGTAATTTGGCTGCATCTTTGTCTGTTTGTGGAACTAACCAAGTTACTGATGCTGTTTGATGAGGGTTGGGGATGAGAGTTATTTTACTATTTTTTTCTTGGTTTGCCCAGACTTTTACTAAATCTGCTTTGGCAGAAATACTATCAACATTTGTTCCTTTTTCCTCTTCTGAAATTGATTTTTCCCTAGAAATATCTGAACTTCTTTCAGTTGTTTCTGCTGAAGTTTCTACTAAATCTGCTTTGGCAGAAATACTATCAACATCTGTTCCCTTTTCCTCTTCTGAAATTGGTTTTTCGGTAGAAATATCTGAACTTCTTTCAGTTGTTTCTGCTGAAGTTTCTACTAAATCTGCTTTGGCAGAAATACTATCAACATTTGTTCCCTTTTCCTCTTCTGAAATTGATTTTTCGGTAGAAATATCTGAACTTCTTTCAGTTGTTACTTCATAAGTTTCTACTAAATCTGCTTTGGCAGAAATACTATCAACATTTGTTCCCTTTTCCTCTTCTGAAATTGGTTTTTCCCTAGAAATATCTGAACTTCTTTCAGTTGTTGCTTCAGAAGTTTTTAATAAATTTCCTCTGAAAGCAATACTACCAATATCTGTCTTCTTTTCCTCTTGTGAAATTGGTTTTTCGGTAGAAATATCTGAACTTCTTTCACTCGTTACTTCAGAAGTTTTTAATAAATTTCCTCTGAAAGCAATACTACCAATATCTGTCTTCTTTTCCTCTTCTGAAATTGGTTTTTTGGTAGAAATATCTGGAATTATTTCAGTTGTTTCTGCTGAAGTTTCTACTAAATCTGCTTTGGCAGAAATACTATCAACATTTGTTCCTTTTTCCTCTTCTGAAATTGATTTTTCGGTAGAAATATCTGCAGTTAATTTAGTTTTTTCATTACTATCTTCTAGAGTTTTAGTTGTTGCTATATCATTTGCTTCAACAACTTTAGTATCAGTAACAGAAGTTCCTTCTACTCCGACTGACTTATCTTTACCCCCTCTTAACACTCCCCATAATAATACTCCCAATAAAGGAGTTCCTAATAATAGTAATATCCAGCGAAGAGAATTTTTTTTTTCTATTATTTTATTGGCATTACCAGTAGGTGCTTGCAACAATATTGCCTCAGTTTTATTATTTAGACTAGGCAATAATTTAGATATTGGATACGTAGTATCTGAGTTGACAGATTTAGATAGAATAGTATTCTTTAACAAAGATATATTAGCAGCTGCTAAGGGTTTGGGAATAGCAGTTAAGGTTAAAAATACTACTGATATTTGAAATAATTTTTTGCTAGATGAAGACATTTTTATCCGGCTTTTAGGTTGGCAAAATTATAGTTAAATTAATTTATAGAGATTAGTATTCAGTTTCAATTTAATACCAATTTCAAAAAAAAGAATGTTACGAAGATAACGGCGTTGATGACTTTAGCTATAATTTTGCTTTAATAGCAAGCAATATTGAAATTTCATAGCTTGATTCACCAACGGCCTAAAATTTCAGTTTACACCCGTTTAGTCCATTCCCTAACTATTTGGCCTCATCAAAATATTAAATAATGTTGCGAACTTTAAGTTTTTAAGTTAAGTTATATTACATAGACTTGAAATAAAATCAAAATAATAGATATGGAAGAAAATCAAGGGAAAAAGTTAGGTTTTACTGAATTTGCAGAAACTTGGAATGGTCGCTTGGCAATGTTAGGTTTTATTATTGGTATAGCTACCGAATTTTTGACTGGCCAAAGCATCCTTTCTCAACTTGGTTTGATGTAAACTAAACATTGCAAATTAGAAACCCGGTTTCTTAAAGAAACCGGGTTTCTGTGAGGATTTCTGGTTGTCCCGATAATCTAGTCATCTAAAAGATGACTTAAGCTTTCAGCCAAGGAATTTATCCTTGGCAAGCTATGCTTAATGTGCCACCGAAGTCTTTAACTCTTCAGAAGAACTAGAAGACTCAATACCACCTTCAGGTAATTTAAGATCCTTAACCGGGTTACGAGCTTCTATTAAACTGATCGCTCGACTGACACTTTCTGGTAAAATCACTACCAAACTATCAGTAGAAGCTCTATCTAAAGCTGTATTAATAGCAGTTGTCTCATCTAAAATTGACTCATAACTCACTTTTGATTCAGAATTTTTTGCCCGATCCAAAAATTGTTTCACACCCTCATCAATAAGTTGCGCAGCACTTCCTCTTGCTCTTCCCCTCGTATCATCATCTTCCTTGATAATAATTTCATCAAAAATATCCGCTGCTAACTCACCCAGAGAAACAAAATCTTCATCACGGCGATCGCCAGGTCCTCCAACGACCCCGATCCTTTTGCCAGGCCAATTTCTGACAAATCCACCTAATGCTTCATAACTAGCAGGATTATGAGCATAGTCTACCAAAGCATGATAACTACCCATATTAAACATATTCATCCGGCCTGGAGTTTGATCTACCGAAGCCACAAAACTTGACAAACCTTCCTGAATATGCTCTATTTTCACACCTTGAGTAAAAGCGGCCAAACAAGCTGTCAGAGCATTAGCAATCATAAATGGAGCCTTACCAGCCATTGTAATTGGCACATTAGCTGCTTTTTCAATTCTTAAAGTCCAATCACCCTTCAAAATTGAAATATAGCCATTCTCATAAACTGCTGCTAAACCCCCCGCTTCTGTATGTTTTACCAAGATTTCGTTATTTATATCCATTGAGAAATAAGCAACTTGACCCTTGACTTTCTCTGCCATTGCTGCTACCAATGGATCGTCAGCATTCAAAATTGCATATCCTTTCGGCATTACTGACTCAACTACTACACTTTTTAGTTGAGCTAATTGTTCAATAGTATCAATATCTCCAATACCCAAATGGTCAGCAGCTACATTTAATACTATTCCCACATCACAGGTAGAAAAACCTAAACCAGAACGCAAAATACCACCCCGCGCCGTTTCTAACACCGCAACTTCTACCGTGGGGTCTGAAAGAATTAGACTAGCACTTTGAGGACCAGTATTATCTCCAGTTTCAGCCAAATATTCACCAATATAAGTACCATCAGTAGTAGTATATCCCACTACTTGACCAGTTTGCTTCATAATATGAGCCAGTAGCCGAGTCGTAGTTGTCTTTCCGTTAGTACCAGTAACAGCCAAAATTGGTATTCGCCCATTTCTTAACCCAGGGAATAACATATCTATTACTGCCCCTGCCACATTTCTGGGCAAACCGCTACTAGGAGCAACGTGCATCCGAAAACCAGGAGCAGCATTAACTTCTATAATCACTCCATCTACCTCTCGCAATGGTTTAGAGATATCTTCAGTAACTACATCTATACCTGCAATATCCAAACCTATTATTTTAGCAGCTCTAGATAATAACCAAGCATTTTCTGGGTGTATTTCATCAGTACGGTCTACTGCAATACCCCCAGTGCTGAGGTTAGCTGTTGCTCTTAAAAAGCAAATTTCTCCTGGTTTCGGTATAGAATCCATCCTATATCCTTGTCTTACCAAGATAGCAAGAGCAGATTTATCTACCGTAATTCTAGTCAGGACATTATCATGTCCATCGCCTCTTTGAGGATCTCTATTAATTTCTTCAATTAGTTCTGCTATTGTAGACTTGCCATCTCCGACTACATGAGCTGGAACTCTTTCAGACACTGCCACAACCTTGCCATTAATCACTAACACTCGGTGGTCTTTACCCGTATAGTAACGTTCTACAATAACAGTTTTGGTTTTAGAAGCAGCACTAGCCAAATCATAAGCTGGTTCTGCCTCTTGCCAATTTCTCACATCTATGGTAATGCCACGACCATGATTTCCATCTAGAGGCTTAATCACAATAGGATATCCTCCCACTTCCTCAATGGCATCTTCCAGTTCATCTAAGTAGCGAGTAACTGTACCACGAGGTACTGGTATTCCTGCATCTTGGAGAATTTTTTTAGTACCTTCTTTATCACAAGCAAGTTCTACCCCAAGAATCCCTGTTTGGTTGGTGAGAGTTGCCTGGATTCTTTTTTGATTCACCCCATAACCAAACTGAATCATAAACCGAGCTGCTAGTTGAGTCCAAGGAATACCCCTTGCCTCTGCTTCTTTAACAATAGCTTCTGTACTTGGACCCAAAGAGCCTTTATTTTTTAATTCCTTGAGGTCTTCTAAATCTTGGTCTAATTCTATTAGAGGATATTTACCTGTATCAACAATACTTTGGCAAAGTCTTACTGCTGCTCGTGCTGCATAACGACCTGCTTTTTCATTCTCGTATTCTATTACTACCTGGAATATTCCTGGAGTAGATGTTTCCCTGGTTCTACCAAAACCAACTGGCATTCCTGCTAGTTGTTGAAATTCTAAGGCCACATGTTCGACAACATGACCCATCAATGTTCCTTTTTCCACACGAGTGAGGAAACCACCCTTGACTCCAGGGGAGCAATAGTGTTCTACCAGACTTGGTAGAGTTTCGATTAATCCTTTATAGAAACCAGGGATGTCTGATGTATATTTTTCGTAAAGGTCTTCTAAGTCTAGACGCATAACCACGAGTTTATGGTGGCGAATACTCCAGTAGTTAGGACCGCGTAATGTCTGCAGTTTGAGGATTTTCATAAGAGAATTTGAAGATAATTGATAATGGATAATTAATAATTAATAATTAATAATGAATAATTAATAATGAATAATTAGGGTTTCTTGAATAAACTGTTTTTTCTCTTTGTAGCAGTCAGGAAGAATGGGAATTATAGAGAAAGTATTCGGATATTTTATCCCTTTATTTTTCTTCCCTAATCAACCTAAAATCCTAACTAAATTTTTGATTACAAAGGTTTAAAAAATTGCACTTTTTTTCGTCCTCAAAAGGCTAATACTTTTACCTATTAATACTTTGAGAAAAATTCAGCAAACCCTAATTAGAGATAAGCAAGTCAAAAAATAAATTACACATTGAGCGAAGCTAAAATTATTACTGTGTAAACATGACAATTTGTCAATAATTTTGTGTAGGTGCTTATTTTTCATTATCAATTATCCATTAACTAACAGAAATGCTATTAGTCAAGAGGAATAATTGTTTCAGACAGTTCTGGTTTCATGGTATGAGAATTAAGATCGTAACTATCCCCATGACAAAGTATATGTAATCTGAGATTTGATAAACTCAAAGGAGCTTCTACCTCTACTTGGGCAGCATTTGTATAGGATATTTCTATCGGATCTATAATTGTGACTGTGCCTTTACCCAAGACTTGAATTTGACCATCTTGTTCAAATAATGCACAAGTATCCTCATCTATCCCTATACCAACTTTGTCTGGGTGAGTAGCGATCGCGCTTAATAAACGGGCCATCCGATTCCGATTATGAAAATGTTGGTCTACTATTATTTGTGGCAATATAGCCAAACCATTGGTCATATCAACCAGAGACTTATTTGGTGAAGAGCCACTACCACCACCTGCTATCATGTGATAGCCCATAACTGCCGCCCCTGCACTTGTTCCGGCCAGGGCTATTTTACCCTCTAAAGTTTTAATTCTGATATTGTCCATCAAAGGGGTATCAGCGAGTAAGGCATAAAGACGCAGTTGGTCTCCTCCAGTCATAAATATTCCGGTACAATCTTCCAAATCTCTTAGCCAGATAGGGTCTTCTCCTTGATACCTTTCCCGGATGTCAAATATTGTAATATCAACAGCGCCCATATCCTGAAACACCCTACGGTATCTATCTCCTTGAGCTGCTGGTTCCCTGGAAGCTGAAGGAATAATTCCTAGTTTGGCATCTCTTCCTCCGGCGCGATTAAAAAAAGTTCGTAGAATCTCTTTTCCATGAACTTTATCCTCCGCTCCTCCGATAACCATAATAGTTGTTTTTGTCGGACGTAATCTATTTATTTTTAAACCTTGAGGCTCTAACTGCATCATATTATTGTTAATCTTGGACAGCAGATAAACATTTAATTTCGATTATTTTAATAATTCGTTATAATAGTAGACTATCTTATTATCTGGCAAGTCCCTAAATTATCCTCTCTGGGATTTTTCCAAATTTTTTTGATTAGATGTAGGTTGGGTTGAGGGAGGAAACCCAACCAGAATCTTTTTCCCCCTACGGAGGTTGCATGGAACGTCTTTACTCACTCCCCTACTCCCTGATGCACCATTTTAGGTGTGTCAGTCTACTATGGAACTTGGATTTTTCCAAATTTTTTTTGATTAGTTAAGTTTATAAGTTTTGATGAAAAAATATTCTAATACACCCCATCACCCCATCACCCCATCACCCTACAAATAAATGTCGTGCGATTTGATGTTATTACCCTATTTCCAGACTTTTTTACCACACCTCTCAGCTCAGGTTTACTTGGTAAAGCTCTTAACAAAAATATTGCTCAGGTTAATCTAGTTAATCCCCGCGATTATACTGTAGATAAGTATAAAAAAGTTGATGATGAATCTTATGGTGGTGGAGTAGGAATGGTTTTAAAACCAGAACCTATATTTGCTGCTGTAGAATCATTGCCAACTCTTCCGCAACGAGAAGTTATTTTATTAACTCCCCAGGGAGAGAAAATGCACCAAAAGATGTTTCGGCATTTAGCCGCAGAGTATGAACAACTTGTTCTAATTTGTGGTCATTATGAAGGTATTGATGAAAGGGTAGAATATTTAGTGACTAAAGAAATATCCCTTGGAGATTTTGTTCTAACAAGTGGAGAAATACCAGCTTTAGCTCTTATTAATGGAGTAGTTAGGTTACTTCCAGGAACTGTCGGCAAAGCTGAATCTTTAAAATGCGAAAGTTTTGAATCTGAATTACTTGATTATCCTCATTACACCAGACCTGCTGATTTTCGTGGTTGGAAAGTACCAGAAGTTTTGCTTTCAGGACATCATGCAGAAATAGCAAAATGGCGTTATCAACAACAAATTGAGAGAACAAAATCTCGTCGTCCAGACTTGCTTAAAAATAATGATAATGTAAGCAATTAGCATTCAGCACTCAGCTATCAGCTATTTTTTTTAATTTTAGATTTTAGATAAAAGCTTAATTAATCAAGATAAACCTTACTATAGCAATCCTAAATAAATTGCAAGATTTTATCGTAGGGGTTTGGTCTCCAAACCAAAGTGCCAAGGGATTTGGAAACCAAACCCCTACAGTTTTTTCTGATGGATGATTTAATATTGCTATAGGAATCCTATTTTGTTCGTGGCAAAAATCTTACTGCTTTTTAGGGAACACTTAACTAAGAACAGGTAAGAGTTTCAAAAGTTTTATTTACTTTTTTGACTTGTCGCAACCTATGGACGGATTGCTATATATATTCATTATCAATTATTCATAAAGATAATATGAAAATTATCAAAGGTACAATGTAAGCAATTAGCATTCACCAGTCAGCTATCAGCTATAGTAATCCTATTTTATTTTTGTATAAAAATCTTCCTTATTTCTTCTTTCTTCTTTCTTAAAATATGAAAATTATTAAAGGTACTTGGAATTATTTATTTTGGTTAGGACCAATTTTAATTATTATCGGTATATCAGCAGGTTTTGTGTCAGGAACTTGGGAACCAATACCATTAACTTTAATAACTGTTGGAATAGTAATAGCTGGTTTATGGATTTTTTATCAAGTTTATTCTTTAGAAAAAAAATCAACCAATACTTGGTGGAAAAGTCGAGCAACTGAAGCAGGTACAAATGCACTTTTTGCCACTATTTCGGTACTAATAATATTGGCATTAATTAACTTTCTAGCAGTTCGTTATCAAATTAGAATAGACCTTACTGAAAATCAAAGATTTACACTATCACCCCAAACTATACAAGTATTAAAAAACCTCCAACAACCAGTCAAACTTTGGATATTCGACCGAGGGGAAAATCCTCAATATTCCCAACTAATAAAAAACTATCAAATCCAAGGAAATGGTAAATTTACATTTGAATTAATAGACCCTCAAACACAACCAGGAAAAGTTAGTAAATTTGGAGTCAAACAATTAGGAGAAATTCATTTAGAAGTTGGAGATAAAAGAGAAGTTATTATAAGTAGACCAATAGAACTTTTAACAGAATCTAAACTAACAAATAGTATCGAAAAAATTCTTGGTGGCAAGACTTTAAAAATCTACTTAATTCAAGGTCATGGAGAACGAGAATTAAAAGAAGGTCAAGAAGGTTTTACTGAAGCTATTAATGCTCTAGAAAATAAAAATTCTCTAGTCCAATCTATCAATTTGGCAACAATTTCTCAAGTGCCAGAAGATGCAGATGTTGTGATTATTGCAGGTCCGCAAAGAAAATTTTTAGAAGCAGAAGTTACTGCTTTACAAAAATATTTAAACCAAGGTGGCGGTGTATTAATAATGTTAGATCCAAGCACCGAGCCAGGATTAGATAATTTATTTACAGAATGGGGTGTATTAATTGACGATCGCCTAGCAATAGATAATCCAAATATTGGGCGATTAGTAGGTCTTGACCCCTGGGTAGTATTAGTGACTCGATATGGAGAACATCCTATTACTCAAAGTTTTGGTAATGGTATTTCATTATATGCCTTTGCTCGTCCGATACAAACTCAAGAAGTAGAAGGAATAGAAGAAAGTCCTCTCATTTGGACTAATGACCAAAGTTGGGCAGAAACAGATTTAAAGGGTGAATTAACATTTGATGAGGATAAAGATGGTACTGGACCATTGTCTATAGGGATAGCTTTGACTCGTTCTAGTAATAGTAATGGGGAAAAAAGTCAAGACGCAAAATCAGAAGATAAATCAGAAGAAGCACGTTTAGTAGTATTAGGAAATTCTCTGTTTGCCACAAATGGTTGGTTTCAACAACAACTGAATGGAGATGTTTTTCTGAACTCAGTTTCTTGGTTAAGTAAACCAGAACAAAAAACACTTTCTATTAGTCCGAAAAAAGCTACAAACCGTCGCATTGCTATGAGTTTAGTAGAAGCTAGATTTTTAGGTTGGATGGCAATTTTAATTTTGCCTATTTTAGCTTTTTCAATAGGTGGAATAATTTGGTGGCAACGACGATAATTAATTGATAATTGATAATTTGGGAGTTAAATTTTTACTTTCAAAAAAGTGCGAAAAGTCCTAGTTTGTAGAGGGTTTGGAGACCAAACCCCTACAATCTTTAATTTTATCCAGGACTTACGCATGATGAACGAGTTTTAGGTATTTGAGATGGCTTTCCTCATGGGTAAGTCCTGTATATATAGGGTTAAAAAACTATTGCACAATAGTTTTAAGCACTATATCTAGGGTCGCTGCGTAAGTCCTGAACCAATGAAAATGGATTACAGGTTCCATTATTAATAATTAATATCGATAGTTTATGTAGTATGCATTTTTACTTAATATCCTCTATAAAAATTATTATCATTAGACATCTCCAGAAAAGAGGGAACACTTAACTGGGAACACTTAACTGGGAACAGGAAGAAATAATTGATAATTTATGGATAAGAATTGATTTAATTTTTTATTTTTGGAGATGTCTATTGAAAATATTAAATAATACGCATTGAAATATATTTTGCATCACAAAAAAAGCAAGGCTAAAATCCATGCCTGGTATATGCTACAGCAATTGTAAGCTAAATTTTTTCCATTTTGTTATTGATAATAATTATATTAATTGATAGTATTGCCCCAACAACTGCATATAAATCATCCCATAACACTCTTATAGAACAAGATGGACAACCAACCTAAATCCCTAGTTTTCCTAGATACCAGTATTTCCAACTACCAACAGTTAATGGAGGGTATAGACCGTAATAATACTGAAATAATTCTGATTAATGGCAGTCAGAATGGCATTGAAGTAATTACTAATGTTTTGGCTCAACGTCAGAATCTCAAGAATATCCAAATATTGTCCCACGGGTCAGAAGGAGCCTTGTATTTGGGTAACAGTAAGTTGGATAGTAGCAATTTGCAGGATTATAGTGCCCAGTTGGATACCTGGGGCAAAGCTATGACTAATGGTGGGGATTTTCTCCTTTATGGGTGTAATGTGGCCTCTGGGGATGGTAAGACTTTTGTGGAGGAGTTGAGTCGGATTACTAGGCGTGATGTGGCTGCTTCTGAGGATTTGACGGGGAGTAGTGTCCGTGGGGGTGATTGGGATTTGGAGTTTAAAACGGGGGATATAGAGGCGCGATCGGCTTTGCTGCCGGAGGTGAGGGCTAATTTTGCTGGGGTGTTGGATCCTGTTACTATTTACAAAGATTCTAACTACCAAGGGTGGAGTAAGTCTTTCTATAGTGAAGGATTTTATACAAATTTTGGAGATGTCGGCAACGATAGCACTAGCTCTATCAAAGTCGAGGAAGGATATAAAGCAACTCTTTACAAAGATAATACACAAAGATCCGATTCAATTATTTTTCTGGGAAATAATAGTAAGTTAGAGAATAATTTTAACGATATAGCTAGTGCTATTAAAATAGAAAAAATACCCGAAACCGGACTGAAAGCTACTTTATATAGTAATGAAGATTTTACTGGGGATAGTGTTAAGTTCAATACCAATATAATTTCTCAGGATTGGGGTGGCTTTAATCATGGTGTTCCTAGAGAAGATCCAGATTTCTTTTCCGCAGTCTGGGAAGGATATTTCGTTCCCCCAGAGTCGGGAACTTATAAATTTTCGTATAAAGCTGATGATGTGGTTCGATTTCAAATAGATACCAACGGAAATGAATGGTTTGACATAGATAGTGGATGGTACACACTAGGAGACGGGAAGAGTAGTAGTGAATATTTCCAGGAGGGTACAGCTTATAAAACAAAGGTCAGTTATTTTGAAAGGAAGGGCGATGCTTCGATAGATTTTACCGTAGATGGACCTGGACGTAGTGATAGCAGAAATCTATCGGGCTTATTTGTTCCTTATAACCCTCCTAAGCTTTCTATTACACCATTAAATTCTGAGTCTAGTGAGAGAAGTGGATATGCACAATTTCAAGTTACGGCTGATAAAACAGCACCTTATGACATTGACTTGAATTTTAGTTGGAACGGACAGTATACTACCAAAGACGGTCAAAGTTATTTTGGCAGGCAGATTCCTAGAGGCAGCCGAGAAACCATAGTTAAAATACCGATTAAAAATGATAGTGTCTATGAAAGCTCAGAAACACTAACATTTACTCTCAAACCAGGTAATCCTGCCTATTTACTAGGAAGCAATACCACAGCAACTGCTGAGATTATAGACAATGATATGAAAGTCTCCCTTGAAGGAGGAGGAGAAACTTTAAAAGAAGCAGAGCAAGGGAAGACAAATCTGACGTTAAAGATAAGTGATGGAGGTTTCCAAGAAACCACCCCAGTTACATTCAATACTACTGGTAGTTTGCATCTGAGGATTGACCCTATAACTGTTCCAGCAGGACAAACTTCTGTTGATGTTCCCGTAACTGCCATTAAGAATACAGATGTAATAAACGATGAAAGTTTCCAGATATCTGTCGCTCCAAATTTATCATATTATCAACTTGCCGATAATAATACTGTTAATATTAACGTAGAAGATGACGAACCGGAAATTGATATTACCTCAACTGGAATAATAGAAGAAGCAGGTGCAACAGGTGAATTTACTATTAACTTCACAAAAGTCAATCCCCAAGAATTTGAGCTAAAATTCCAAGTCGAAGGTACTGCCAAACATGGAACTCTCCGCAATCCAAGTGCTGACTCTGATTATAAACTGTTTTACGATGCCTTAAATGAAAATGGCAAAAGCTTAGAGTTAGAGGGAAGCAATTATCTAAAACCTGGCACCGACAAAGCTAAGCCTGACATCCATACAGTTAAAGTTCCTGCTAACACTAAAACCATCAAACTTCGAGTCCAACCTATTAATGACGAACTCTGGGAACCAGATGAAACAGTAACAATTACTCTGTTAGACCACGCAGAATCTACCTCCGCTAACAAGCAATACTACAAAATTAATAGTAGTAAAAATACTGGAACCTTCACCATCAAAGACAACGAACCTACAATCTCCCTGGGTAAAGTTGTCAACCCAGAAGAAGGCTTTGGTTTTGGCAGCACTATTCAAGAGTTGGGTAAAGCTCTCGCACTAGATGGTGAGGGTTATGTCAGGGTTCCTAGTAGCGATAAATTAGACCTCAGCAGTAACGGCAAATTTACTCAAGAAGCTTGGGTTGATGTTACTGGTAGTGGCGAGCAAGCTATTTTTGGTGATGGGACTTATCAAACTAATAATCAAAAGGCTTTTCCTCGTCTCTGGATAACTAAGAAACAAGGAGTCAAGGCAGCTTTTGGCGATGGGGAAGTTTATCACGAGTTGTTCTCTCCAGATAACGTACTCAACCCCAATAGTTGGAACCATTTAGCTGCTACCTTTGATGGTACGGATTATAAAATCTATGTCAATGGTGTCGAAATAGTTTCCACAGATAAATACAAAGGCAAAAAACCGGACAACAGCCAACAATTTGATATAGGGCGCAATGGAGAAAGTGACTACTTCCAAGGTGCCATAGATGAAGTCCGTCTGTGGAATGTGGCCCGGACTCCTGGGGAAATTCAAAATGCGATGGTGACTCCCCTAACTGGAGAAGAAACAGGGTTAATTGGTTATTGGAGTTTTGAGAACAACACTAACGACAGTTCTAGTAACGACAACCACGGGACTTACGTTGACAATATATTTATTACCCCTAATAATGGTAACAACGAAAGTCAATTTATTGATTCTCAGGCCAACCCCGATGGCAAAAATCTGGGTAAAACTCTATATTTTACAGGTGAGGGGAAACGTCAGGTAACTACTCGTGCTTTCGATACGACGGTTGTTGACAATATTACTTTCGACCTGATTTTTAGTGATGGTACTAATGGTGGAGAAGCAGCAGACGAAGGAAAAGATGTCGTTCTGGAATATTCTACCGATGGTGGTAATAAATGGCAGCAACTCGCTATTTACGACACGGAAAATTACACCCAGTGGACTGCTATCCAAGAAACCCTCCCAGAAAATGCTCGGGCTGACAAGACTGAATTCCGCTGGCGACAAATTCGTGACGATGGAAGTGGGGATAACTGGGGATTGGCCAACGTTCAGGTAGCTAATTATATCAATAATCCCGCGCCACAGATCGGTTACATAGAAGTCAACTTGGATCGGCCTTTTGAAGCTCCCCAAGGTCTTTGGGTGAATTACGATATCAACAGTACCGCCAAGCAAAATGAAGATTACTTCAACTCTCGCTATCGCAAAGTATCCACCGATGGCAACTCAGAACGAGATGGAATTATTATTCCCCAGGGCGAAACTTCTGGTCGGATTTATATTGTAGCTAATCCCGATGCACTGGAAGAAACAGACGAAGAACTTACCATTACCTTAAAACCCCATAATTTTGATAATGAGGCGGGTAGTAGCAATACAAATACTAACTACCGAGTAGATTCAAATAACGAAACTCGTCTGGTCAAGATTATAGATAATGGTGCATATCAAGAAAAGGCGCTCTTCCTAGATAAATTCGATCGCCCCATCGACACTAATAATCCTTTATATGTCGATGGTAACGGCCAAGCTACAATTAAAGTTAAACTGGCTGGTTTATTTAGTGATGACAATGAGAAGGTTGCCGTTACTGTTAGTGGAAAACAAGTAAATTTCGATAATAGCAACTGGGATCGAGCGCAAACTATTACCATAGATGATTTGACAACAAGTTCAACCCTAAGTTATAGCTACAGCAACAAAGATGGCAACCAAAGTGGCAGTATCCCAGTTACCGCTACCCCACCCCAACTGATACAAACAGAAGAAGGTAGCACAGCAGACCTAATTCCTGTTACCCCAGAAGTTAGCATCAACAAAGGACGAGATGTTCGCGAGGGAGATAACCAACCAGGGGAATTTATTGTTAATTTGAACGCCCCAGCACCAGAAGGAGGGTTAGAGGTTAAATATACGGTAGAGGGTACTGCTACCACCAAAGAAGATTATGAAGAGCTACCTGATACTATTATAGTAGAGGCTGGAGAAACCCAGGTTATTTTACCTGTGGCAGCAGTAGATGACAATATTTTAGAAGACAAAGAAACAGTAGAAATTAGCCTGGTCCAGCCTCTGCCCACAGTTGGCGCAGAATTCCAAGTTAACACTTACACAAATAGTCATCAACTAAAACCAGTAGTAACAGCATTATCCAACGGTGGCTTTGTTATTATTTGGCAGTCTTATAATCAGGATGGCTCTGACTACGGTATTTACGGTCAACGTTACGATGCTGATAGTAACAAAGTTGGGAATGAATTCCAAGTTAATACTTACACCACAAATTGGCAAGAACGTCCAGCCGTAACAGCACTGCCAAATGGAGGCTTTGTTGTTACTTGGGATTCTGTCGGTCAAGATGGCTCTGGCAACGGTATTTACGGTCAACGTTACGATGCTAACGGTAATAAAGCAGGGAATGAATTCCAAGTCAATACTCGCACCATAAACGCGCAATGGAAACCAGCAGTAACAGCGCTGACAAATGGAGACTTTGTCGTTACTTGGAATTCTAGCGATCAAGATGGCTCTGGCACCGGTATTTACGGTCAACGTTACGATGCTGATGGTAATAAAGTAGGGAATGAATTCCTAGTTAATACTTACACCAAAAGCAGTCAAGAAAATTCAGCAGTAACAGCACTGCCAAATGGAGGCTTTGTTGTTACTTGGCATTCTCGCGGTCAAGATGGCGATGGCACCGGTGTTTACGGTCAACGTTACGATGCTGATGGTAACAAAGTAGGGAATGAATTCCAAGTTAATACTTACACCACAAGCTGGCAAGATCATTCAGCAGTAACAGCACTGACAAATGGAGGCTTTGTCGTTACTTGGAATTCTAGCGATCAAGATGGAGATATAACAGGTGTTTACGGTCAACGTTACGATGCTGATGGTAATAAAGTAGGGAATGAATTCCAAGTTAATACTTACACCATAGGCAACCAACATAGTTCAGAAGTAACAGCACTGCCAAATGGAGGCTTTGTTGTTACTTGGAATTCTGGTGGAAATCAAGATGGCTCTGCCAGCGGTGTTTACGGTCAGCGCTACAATGCTGATGGTAATAAAGTAGGGGATGAATTCCAAGTTAACACTTATACTAATAACGCTCAAAGAAACTCGGCAATAACAACATTAGCAAATGGTGACTTTATTGTTGCTTGGGAATCTCAGGGTCAAGATGGTTCCAACTACGGTATCTACAGTCAGCGCTATCAAAATGTATTCTATACCGTTAATCCCGAATTCGATTCGGCAACTGTCGAAATAGCTGACAATGACAGTACCAACATCGAACTTGCTAATAAAGTAGAATCTACAGGTGAAGAAACCAGTAGCTACACCTCAACTTTTACTCCTGTCAACACCTCTGAAGACGGCACATCAGAGACAGTAGGCGTGCGCCTGCCCAGTCGCCCCAGTGCCGATGTCACCCTCAAATTATCCAACCCCGACACCACAGAAGGGGAAGTCACTCCTACTAACCTGACATTTACCACCAATAATTGGGATGAATATCAGGATGTCACTATTACTGGCAAACCAGACTCAGAAAATGATGGGGATGTAGAATACGAAATTGCTGTCACAGCAGAGAGCGACGATGTTAATTACAACGACAAAACTACCGTAATTCCCGTCACTAATACAGATGAGAACAGCAACATCGAACTGGCGAATAAAATTGAAGTAACAGACCCGGAAACAGGAGAGAAAAGCACTTCCTACACTGTATCATTCAATGAAGTCACAACCTCCGAAGAGGGCACGTCGGAAACAGTAGGGGTACGCCTGCCCAAAGCCCCCAATGCCAATGTCACGGTAGAATTATCAGAGGTTGACACCACGGAAGGGGAAGTCACTCCTACTAACTTGACATTTACCCCCAATAATTGGGATGAATATCAGGATGTCACCATTACTGGTAAACCAGATCCGGAAAACGACAAAGATGAAAAGGATGTAAAATACAATATTTATTTCAAAGATACAAGCGACGAGCCTAAGTATGAAACAACAAAAATTACTGTCACCAATACTGATATAGACGGCACGGGAGAAACAGAAGCAGTTAAGAAACCAACCGCTAGCGTTAAAGTCATTGAGCAAATGACAGAAACCAAGGCGGGTAAAGTAGAAATTAGCCTCAGTGAACCAGTTCCTGAAGGGGAAACAGTAACAGTTCAGTTTAGTGCTTATGACGACAATACTGCTACAGAGGGAGAAGACTATAAACTCGGTAATAAGCTATTTATTAACTCTATAGCTGACGACAATAATAAAACTCAATTATTTGATAATCCCTTCGGCGAAGAAAGTCCCGGCAACTCTGCCAAACCAGCTTTTGGAGATGTTGATGGTGATGGAGATACGGACGCAGTAGTAGGTACTGCAGATGGCACTATCAAATATTTTGAAAACCTTGGTATTGGTAATTTACAAGCCAGGAGTGGTGCTAATAATCCTTTCAATAATATCAAAGTCGGTAGCAATGCTGCTCCGGCTTTAAGCGATATTAATAACGACAGTAAATTAGATTTAGTAGTAGGGGCAGGTGACGGGAATCTCAGTTACTTTGTGAATAAGAGCAATTCTACCAATACTCTTTTCCTCAGTGCGGATGCGATCGCCGATTTAACTAATCCCTTCAGTAGCATTAAAGCTAATAATAACAGCGTACCTACCTTTGGAGACTTAAACGGCGATCGCTTACCAGATTTAGTATTGGGGGCAGGAAATGGTTCTGTTACCTACTATTTCAATGAGGGGACGGCTACCAAACCAATCTTTAAATCTAATTCTGGCAATGAAATCACCAAGCTAGGCAATAACGCCATGCCACAATTAATTGATTGGGATTTTGACAACGATTTAGATATCATTGCTATCAACAGTGAGGGCGAGATTAAGTATCTACAAAACAGTAACTCTAGCAGCCCGAATTTTACTGTGAAAAATGGTCAAATCTTACCTGGTATCACTATCGATCCTGGTAGCGCTTTGGCTTTAACAGATTTAGATGAGGATGGAGATACAGACGCATTTATCGGTACGCCAAATGAAGGAATTGAGTACCTGGAACAATTCCAAGCAGTCACCTTTAAAGCTGGAGAAAAAACTAAAGAAGTTACGATTCAACCTATCCAGGATCGAGTAGATGAGGGAGAGGGAGAAAGTTTCAAATTCACCCTAGAAAACGGTATTAATGAAAATAATAAGTATGAAGTGGATAGTAAGTCAAACCAAGTAGAATTAACTATTGGTGATGACGACAATGCTGGCGTGACTGTCACCCCCAAACAAACAGACACAACTACTTCAGAATCAGAAAAGGGCAAGACTCTAACTTATACTGTAAAACTTGATAGCAAACCAACAGATGTAGTTCAAGTTTATTTTGGTAGTAACGATGCTACAGAAGCTTTGTTAGGAACAAGCAAATCTAAAAAACTTGAGTTAGAAGTCGAGAATGGCAAGAATCCTAATAAATTCCCTGCTCGCCAAGGCGCAAGGTTCTTTGATGGTAATGGTGTCCGTCAAGCGACTACTGAGGAATTGAACGGGACGAATGTAGACAAGGTTGCATTCGATCTGATTTTTGGTAATAATAGTAATGGTGGCGAAGCTGCGGAGGATGGTGAGGACGTAATTCTGGAATATTCCACCAATGGCGGTAGTAGCTGGTCTGTAATTGCTCGTTACGATACAGAAGACTACGCAGAATGGACTACCATTGAGCAAGAAATTCCTCCAGAAGCACGAACTCCGAAAACTCAGTTACGTTGGCGACAAGTAAGCCATGATGGTAATGGTTATGATAACTGGGGACTAGCAAAGGTAGAAATCCCAATCGCTCAAAAAGCTGAGGTTATTCAACTAGAATTTACCCCCGATAACTGGGACAAACCTCAAGAGTTTTTTGTTAGTGGCGTTGACGACGAGATTGACGATAATAATGTTCCCTACAAAATTATAACTACCGTTCAAAGTGAAGATCGTCAATATCGCGGTTTGGAAGTTGAACCAATTCAGTTAACAAATAATGATGACGCAGATAATGCCCAACTGGAAATTACGAAAATTACTGATGGGGTAGCAGAAGGACGGGAAAATATTTACAAAGTTCAGCTCTCTACCAAACCGACAGGAGAAGTACGAGTAATTGCCGATCCTCAAAACGACCAAATTCGTCTCAATGATGAAAATTTTGGCGATCGCATGACCCTGACTTTCGACGAAACTAACTGGGATGTGGAACAAGTGGTTCGAGTCAGCGCCTTCGATGATAACATTGTAGAATTTATCCATGAAAGTCAGATTGAATTTGAAGTTGAGAGTGGGAAATACAAAGACTTTGAGTCGAAAGCGGTTAACGATAATTCTGAGGGGGCGATCGACTTAGGAGAAATCCAAGGAGGTTATACCTGGAAAAATTTGGGGGTAGCAGGAACAGACCGGGATTGGTTTAAGTTTACTCTCACTGACGCTGCTACTACCGAAGATTTTGTCCGACTTAATATTACTGAAGGTAACAAAGACAACCTTGAGTTTAAAATTTACAAAGAAGACGACTTAGAAAACGCTGTTAAAACCAGCAGTAGTGAAGTCAAACTGGATGGTTTAGAAAGGGGCGAATATTACCTAGAAATATTCAGTCCTGAAAAGTCAAAGATTGAATACGATTTAGTGATCGCTGACGAAGGTTATCAATACGAGACACTGGAAAATGATCTCAAACCCCTAGATGTACAGATAGTAGACGACGATCTACCCACTGCCAAGATTATATCTGGTCCTACTGCTGCAGAATTATCTTCCGAACCTGGTTACTTTACTATTAAGCTAGATGCTCCAGTGCCTAATAGAAATGGCTCCACGGGGATTAAAGTTAACTATGAAATTGTTGGTGGTACAGCTACGCTACAAGAGAATAAACAACTGGGTGATTATAAAGTAACTAACAAAAATTCGTCCAAACAAGGTTCTGTTCGTATTGCTCCCGGAGAGGTGCAGAATAACGTCATTGTTGTGCCCATTGACGATAAGTTAGTGGAGGATTTGGATTTAGAGGTAACAAAAGTTACGAAAGGTGATACCAGCAATGGTAAAACCAAGCTCAATTTAGACGTTCAGATTCCCTTGACTGTTACGTTAACCAAAGAAGAAAATTTGCAGGAACCTAATGATACTTCTGATTCTGCTAGCATATTAACTGGTTCAGATAATTTGTCTTTTGAGAATCTCAGTATTTCTTCAAATGATAAAGACTGGTACAAATTCACTCTTTTGGAAACAGGTACCAGCAAGCACAATATAAAAATGACTCCATCAAGTAGTGGTGAAGGTTTAGGCGATTTAGATATCCGCTTATACAAAAAAGAGAATATTAATCAGGTTATTCGTTATAGTAATTTTAGTGGAAGGACAGTAGAGAATATTAGTTTAGATGGTTTACCAGCAGGTGATTACTATATTGAAGTGTATGGATATAGTGGTAGTACCAACGATTATTCTCTGAGTGTAAATGCTCCTCTTAAAGCTGAAACCCCAGAAATATTTGCAGATAGTACATTAAAATTTTCTGATGACATATCAGGAAAAATATCTAGCGGTCAGAAATTTCAAGTCACGGATAGTCGTTTGACAGCTACCGTGGCAGTTGAAGTTAACGATGAAGATGCTGACAATATTCTCGTAGGTGCCAAGGCGAAAGTTGCTGGAGAAACAATCCAAGTCAAACTCCTAGAAGGAGAAGGCTATCAAATCAAAGCCGAAAACCCAGAAGAGACAGAAGCAACATTAGTCATTCAAGATGACGACACTCCTGGAGTGAGGATCGTCCAAGTGGGAGAAAATACCACTGTTGCCGAAGAAAAAACAGCAACTTTTGCTGTTTCTCTCCTCAGCGAACCTAACGCACCTGTAACCCTAAAGTTAACTCCTGGTGCCGAGATAGAATTTGTCGATCCTGTAGCACCCACAGAAGTTGAAGTAGAAAAAACTACCTACAATTTCGCTACATCGGAACCGAAGGTAGATGACCAAACATTTGATATCAAGCTCAACAGTTTAGTCAACACAGACCGGGGCGATGCCGTAGCCTTTGACATCAAGCTCAAAGAGAAACCTAGTAAGAATGTCACGGTAAAAATCTATGATGCCAACGATTTAGATCCCACCGATAAAAGTCGTCCCCTACAAGAAATTACTTTTACTGCTGATGAAACTGCGGTTGTCAATAAAGTTACTGGGGAGAAGAAGTCGGGCAACTGGAACGAACTGCGAAAAGTTAATCTATATGAGTTAGATCGAGATGCAAGTGGTAATTACAAGCTTGTTCTTGAAGTCAATGGTCAAAAACAAGAAATAGCAATTAACAGTAAAGTTGAGAAAGTTAAAAAAGAAACCACATCCATCACTATTCAGCCAGAAGATTGGTTCAAGCTCCAAACTGTAACCGTTGCTGGCAGTCAAGATTTGGTATCTGAACCTGGTATCTTCCACAACACTTCGATTCAGTATGAAGTTACCAGCAGCGATAATAATTACAACGAAATTTTCGTACCCAATCAAACCATAGAAGTAGTTGACCGAGTTCTCAATGCTAAAGAAACAGCCCAAGGTATGAAGGAAGGCTTAGGTTTACTACAAGATAGCATCGACGAATTGTCCCTGCCTTTAGTTGGTAAACTCAAGGGCAAAAATCCCAGTATTATCGGCGATCTGGGTAATGCCCTCGCTAAAGATACGGAATCTCAAACCCAACTTACTTCCGAAAAGTTGAAGGAAACCATCGAAAATGTTCTCGGCAAGTTAGGTTTAGAATTCTTCAACGTTACTACCGAAATTAACGAACTAGAAACGATCGTCGGTATCAACTTAAGCAAACAACAAGAATACCGTCTACCCCTAGATGCTAATTTAGGGATACCCGCCCTGGGATTACAAACTGAAGGGGATCTACGGGCTGCTTTCAATTTCGATATGTCTTTAACCTTTGGCATCCACAAACAGTTTGGTTTCTACCTAGACACTGGTACTAAGAAAGATGAAAATGGCGATGAGATTAAGGATAAAGATGGCAAACCGATCTACAACACCTTTCTTGATACAGGCATCAAAGTTGATTTAAAAGACTTCAAGGGTCGTGGCGGCTTAGGATTCTTGGCTTTAGAGTTCACCGACGATCCAGAAAACCCTACAGCTTTACAGGTTAGTTTTACAGCGACTCTAAATGACGTTGATGATATCAAGAAGGACACTGATGAGACAAAGAAGCCCACTACTACTATCGTTCAAAAGAGTTTAATTACTGATAGTGGTTTAGTAATTGACGTTCCTGCATCTACTTCTCTAGAAAACGACGAAATTTTAGCAGAGAAGATTGCTACTGAAGAGGCAGCTATTGAGAATAAGATTGCTGATGCAGAAAAAGTAGATCAAGGATTAGGGACAGTTGAGGTAACTGAGTTAAGCAAAGATAAGTTATCAAAAGAAGTAGAAAAAGCTACTAGCAAAAAATCAGAGAACCCAGATAAACTGAAAAAATCAGAGGGCAAAACTGTAGGTGAGTCGGAACTTTCTGAGAGTGAGGAATTAGAAGAAACAATTTCTTCTGAAAAGTCTCAGAAACTCAAGAATAAACTGAAAAAATCAGAGGGCAAAACTGTAGGTGAGTCGGAACTTTCTGAGAGTGAGGAATTAGAAGAAACAATTTCTGCTGAAAAGTCTCAGAAACTCAAGAATAAACCGAAAAAATCAGAGGGCAAAACTGTAGGTGAGTCGGAACTTTCTGAGAGTGAGGAATTAGAAGAAACTGTTTCTCGTAAAAAATCTCAGAATAAGAACAAAAAACAACAAAAAAATAATGATGATTCTAAGTTAGTTAGTGAGTCTGGAACGACTTCAGAAACTGAAGAAGAGGCAACTCAAGAATCTCAAACTAGCGATCGGCCTTTAATTCAACGTCGCAGCGGGACAACAACTTCAACAGAAACTTTAACTGGAAATGCCCTAACTAACCGTTTATCAGAATTGGGTATTAACGAACTCAGTGTTACATTACCAACTAATGTAACAGTTGAACTAACTACTGCAGATGGTAGTTATAAGCTTAGTATTGATAATTTTGACCTCAAAGCATTAGTTAAGGAAGTAACTACTATTCAGTTACCCATTGACTTAGAAATAACTGGCGCGGTATTAAACGTTACTCAAAGTACCAAAGATGGTAAGAAAGTTAATAGTTATGATATTCAGGGTAAATTCAATAATGCCGATGTTACATACAAAGACTTAGCCAATGGTGGATATGAACTAGGAATTAAAGAGTTTGACTTGAAAGACTTTGTGGAAAAAGCTACCACCGTGACTTTGCCCATAGACTTAAAAATTGATGATGCCAAATTCAATATCACTAAAGATACAGATGGTAAAGCATCCTACGATATTACAGGTAAATTCAATAACGCCGATGTCAGTTATAAAGACTTAACAGATGGTGGTTATGAAGTCAAACTAGATAATTTTGATTTGCAGAAATTTGTCAAAGATACCACCAAAGTCGAGTTACCTATAGATGCCAAAGTAGATGATGCAGTAATTAAAATTACCAAAGTCACCAAAGGCGAGCAAGAGGTAAATAATTATGATATCAGCGGTAAGATAAATAACGCCGATGTCAGTTATAAAGACTTAACAGATGGTGGTTATGAAGTCAAATTTGATGACGAGTTAGACCTGAGTGCTGTGGTGAAGGCAGCAGCTAACGATCCTAATTTACCAATTCCTTCCCTCAGCTTAAATAAACCTAGTCTGACTTACAGCAAGGATGACTCTGAGACAAAATATAGTTTCACCCTGGCAGATGAGTCATCAATTAGCTACACCAAAAAATCTAATAACGATTATGAGTTTATCGTAGATCATTTCCCCATTGGTAAATTAAGCGAATGGATTGACACTGATCTGGGCATCTCTGGTGCTAGTGAAGTCTTTAAAGGGAACCTTGATGTTGAAATCAGCCCCAATAAGAAAGAAATAGTTTTAGATGGCACTGTAGATTTTGGCAAGTTTATGAAACCGCTCATTAATTATGATGTTTCTTGGAAAGTTAATAAACCTACCTTAAGCTACACAACTCTAGGGGGAGAAACTAAATACAGTTTCTCAGATACGAGCAAATCTATTAGCTACGCCAAAGATGCTAAAGGGCAAACTACTTTTAAGGTTGATAACTTCCCAATAGGAGATATCGCTAATGTCGTTGCTAGCGGACTAGGATTAAGCAGTAGTAATTTACCAAAATGGATAGTTGATGCGACAATCAGTCCCACTGAGAAGAGTTTAAGTGTTGATGGCGAAATTGCTGTCAAAGACTTTGCAGACTTCGTAGGGTTAAATTTACCAGATGGATTAAATTTAAGTTTGAAAAACCCCAATCTTAGCGTCAAAGGGACAGATAAAAATAAGAGCTTCGATTTTTCAGGAACCGGGACACTGACTTTACCTAAAGACTCTTTTGATGATTTTACAGAAATTGCCGATTTGTTACCAGGTATAGAGGCAACAGCTTCAGGGTTAGAGGTATCGGGAGATATTGCAGTTAGCAAATTAAGCTCTGGTGATATTGGATTGCAATTGGGAGTGCCAGTGCTAGGAGCTATCCGGTTAGAGCGCGAAAACGATAAATGGAAATTAGCAGCTATAGAGGATGGCGATCGCCTAACCATAGCAGACTTAGGAGTAGTCGCCACCAACGACGAATACAGTTTTACAGATTTATTTAACTATGAATTTAAGGGTGATGCCAATCTGGGATTAAAAACCAAGACGAGCATAGAAGGTAACTCAGCTTTCCCTTCTTTTAATGTTGATATCGCTGCCGATCTACCTTTATTTAACTATGGCAGTCAGGAAGAAGCAGATGATCGAGGTTTCGATATTGCCTTCAATAATCTCGAAATCGACCTCGGCACCTTCTTGAGCGACCTTGCTAAACCTGTAGTCGTTGAAGTTGACAGAATTATCGATCCGATTAAGCCAGTTATTAAAGCTCTACAAGCTGATACTAAGTTACTGTCCAAATTAAAGTTAGAAAGCAAGTTTGATAAAGATGGAAAACCAGGTGTATCTATATTAGAGATTGCGGAAACACTACTTCCTGAAAACAAAAAAATACAAACAGCAATTACATTTGCCAAGACTGTCAGCGGAATAGTTGATACAGTTGATGCTTTAAATAAGCAGGAAGGCAATAAAAGAATTCCTTTAGGAAGCTACAATCTAGATGATTTTAAAGCTGCAAGTCAGGATGATGCTGATGATGCCAGCAAGAAGAGTGACTCCATTAAGTTAGATACAGATGATAAATCGAAAGACACATCCGAGGATAAATCGAAAGATAAATCTACACCAGAAGAACAAGCAAAAGAAAATGAGGCTTATAAGTCATTTAGTTCTTTAGAAGGAATTTCTATTCCTTTGATTGAGAAACCTATCAATGCAGCTTACTTGCTTTTAGGAAAAAATGTGGATTTGATTAAGTATGATATTCCCGATCTTGAATTTGGTTTTGAACTCAGCCAAAGTTTCCCCTTTTGGACTCCGCCTCTAATTTCCGGCAAATTAGGAGGAGGTATTACGGCGAAAACAGACCTAGCCATTGGTTTTGATACTTACGGTGTTAATCAATGGTGGAAAAAATATAATTTCGATCCTGCTAAAGCTTATTTAGTATTTGATGGTTTCTACTTAGACGACTTTGACAAAGACGGCAAGGATAAGCCGGAGTTCAGTTTGGACGGTGACATTAGTGCAGGCGTGAATGTCAGCATATTAGCCGCCTCTGCTGAAGTAAAAGGTGGTGTTGATGGCAATGTTAGTTTTGATGTCGAAGATGTGGGCGAGAAAACTGGTAAAAACGATGGTAAAATCCGAGGTTCGGAAATTCTTTCTCGAATTAACGACCCATTATCCTTATTTGAGCTTTACGGTAAGATCGATGCTTACCTCAAAGGAGAAGCTAAAGTTTTTGGTTTGGGAACAGTTTGGGAGAAAGAATTTGCTCGTTTCAACTTAGCAGAATTCCGTATCGACAAATCAGGTGCTAGTGCTTCCGCTATTGGTGGCAAATATTCTACCAGTTATATTGCTGATGCCACTATCTTCCTAGATGCCAACCTCAACGGATTACTAGACGACAATGAACCTGTCACCGTCACTGATAGCAATGGTAACTACAACCTAGAATTTGACATCGAATACTACGATACTAACGGCAATGGAAAATTGGATGCAGAAGAAGGGCAAATAGTTGCCATGGGGGGTGTCGATACTTCCAGTGGCGTGAACATTACCACTCAAATGGTGGGCAGCGTAGAATCTGCAGTGCTAACACCTCTAACTAACCTACAAAAGTTTTTAGTCCAAGAAGAATATGTAGCATCTAACAAAGCAGCCGACAAACTGATGACTGAGAAATTAGATTTACCAAAAGGAGGAAGTTTAGCAGACAACGACCCCATAGCTGATATTGGTGACGACCAAGGGTTAGTCCAGAAAGTAGGTGTAGAATTTTATCTAGCTCATGTGGAATTGCAAAATATCATCGTTCATGCTAACGCTTTGGTTCAAGGTGTTAATTCTGAAATTGATTCTATCTACTTAGAGAAAATCGTCACTCAAGGGTTAGCTGAAGCATTGACATCTGAGAAAGTAAGTTTCGACCTCAGCAATGCTGAGGATGTAGAATTTATATTAAAAGAAATTGCTGCACAAAGCACTAAACCAGATATTGCCAATGGTGAAGAAGAAGAAGGCACTAAACCAGATATTGCCAATGGTGAAGAGATATCTGCTGATATCATCGAAACAGTAGCCGAAATGGTGGCTGAAGCTAACGCCCTCATTGATGAAATGGCAACCGCAGCAGAAAAACAAAGTCTCGAACTGGTGATGCCAACTGTTGCTCCCGTTAAGCGATCTACCCAAGGAGAACTGACGAAAATCACAAAAGAACTTGCTGCGGGCAAATCAACTCCCGAAACTGCACAAGAGCAATTTACAACCCAGCTAGAAGAAAGCAACCGGTTGGAGCCACAACTCATTAGTGATACTCGCAAGGTCAAAGTTTACTCCACAGGAGATGGGGAGATAGATGAAAACACTGGTAAAACTATTGACATCGTTATTGAATTAGGAGAACCAGCACCAAATCAAGGTGTGAATATTCTCTACAATATTTCCGGTACTGCTACCGAAGGGGAAGATTATCAAATAGTAGGACTACCTAATGGTGGTTCCGAAATTTACATAGAACCAGGAGAAACTCAAAAAACTATAACTATCTCTCCCGAAAACGATGAGATTAGCGAGCTAACAGAATTTATCACTTTGAATCTCCGGTACGCAGCGGAAAGTTTTGTCATAGATTCGGAAATGCAAACTGCTGTGGTTCGGATTATTGATGATGAAGAACTAACAACTGGAGATCAACCAGAAGGAATATGGAAACCAGGAACAGTTGACGATGATACTTTAGTGGGCACAAAAAAACAAGACACCTTGAGTGGTAATTATGGTAACGACTCTATCAAGGGTAAGGCAGGTGCAGATGTCCTCCAAGGTAGTCATGGCAATGACACCATTATTGGTGGAACTGGTTCAGATGTTGTTGAAGGCAACTATGGCGATGACCTCCTTCAAGGAAACCAAGGAAATGACCAAATTCATGGGGGTTCTGGGGTAGATAGAATTTCCGGTGGTGCAGATAACGATGACATTTATGGTGGTGCAGATGATGACAATATTTCTGGTGGTGCAGGCAATGACAATATTTCTGGTGATACAGGCAATGATAATATTTCTGGTGATGCTAATAATGACTGGATACAAGGCGGTGTTGGTAACGATGTCATCACTGGTGGCGAAGGTCAAGATGTAGTCAATGGAGGTGATGGGGCAGATTACTTTGTCTTAAAATCTCCAGAGGAAGGATTAGATATAGTAGTTGACTTCGATCCGACTCAGGGTGACAAAATTATTATTGACTCTGCTGGTTTCAACAATCCTACCCTGGAGGATTTCCAATTCCTCAATGGTTACTTGTATTTCCAAAAGCAACAAATTGCTCTGATCCAAAATGAAGGAGTTAGCTACAACTACTTCTCATATTTATCAGAAATTCTGGAAATCAAAAACACTAAAACTCTGAAAACTCCGGTTAGTCCTAAAGTTACAATCCAAGAAACAGAGGGCGCTGAAGCAGAAGAACCATCAACATCTTCTAATATTGTCTCTCGTAAAGAACCAGCCAATTTGTTCGCAGAAATATTACAGAGGGGTGTTGTCAAAGTGGGAGTTGTAAATAATCCCGTAGTTTATGAGGAACTAGAAGATGGAACAGCGCGGGGAACAGGTGCTGAATTGGGTAAAACATTAGCAAGTGCCCTGTTTGGTGATGAGAATGCAGTTGAGTATGTACTTTTAGACTTTAACCAAGGGTTTGAAGCAGTAGCTAACAAAGAAGTTGATATTCTAGATTCGGGAGCAACTTACAACCTAGTCAGAGATGCTCTATTAGATATTGACTTTGCTCCAGTTCGCTTTTATGATAACGATGCAATAATTGTTAAAGCTGATAGGGATATTGATAATGCTCAAGAACTCCAAGGTTTGACTATTGGTGTATTTGCCGGTTCGACTACGGAGCAAAATCTCAAAGATTTCTTAGCCGAAAATAGTATAGAAGTTGAGATCATAAGCTTTAGTAGCAAGCAAGATATATTTGTATCTTATGATAACGGTGAGATAGATGCAGTAGCAAGCGATCGTACTGTTTTAGCAAGCTTGATTCCCACTTTCTCTAATCCCGACAACCACAAAATACTAGACGAAGAAATTTCG
Organism: Okeania sp.; assembly: GCF_035285525.1. Classification (GTDB taxonomy): domain Bacteria; phylum Cyanobacteriota; class Cyanobacteriia; order Cyanobacteriales; family Microcoleaceae; genus Trichodesmium. Next base: position 52,869 of record NZ_JAYKGW010000171.1, read on the forward strand.
GAAGGACCTTTAGCACCAATCCTGCCAGAAAATGAATCAGAGTGGGCAGATGTGGTGCGTTGGGTAACTTATGTACCTATTCAAGCTGAAGAATTTGCCATTACCTCTAAAAACATTGACCAAGTGAAAGCCGATAGCCAAGACCCAGCTATACGTCGCTTCTTAGGATTAGGTGGCAATTTAGAAGGTAATTTAGGGGAAACCCTCGGTTTACCCGCAGACTTCGCAGAAAATGTAATTAAATCTGTTGGTAATTACGATGAAATATATAAACGTGTTTTCCCTGGTTTAGAACGTAAACGCAACCATCTCTGGACTAACGAAGGTTTACATTACTCACTACCTTTCTCCGGTACAACAATTTCATCAGAATTGATTAATAATGATGAACGAGGTCTTCTGCAGGAAATATTGGAGCGTGGTGTGGTAAATGTAGGTCTCCCTGGTAATAGTCCTGGTTTTGGTGAACAAAGAGAAGGAGAATGGCAAGGCTTTGATGTTGATTTAGGTCGCGCATTAGCAGCAGCTTTATTTGGCGATCCTGATCGAGTTAATTTTGTGGAACAGGATTTTGCTAAGGGTTTCCCCAATGTAGCCAATGGTAAAGTAGATGTTTCGGCAATGGCTGTTTCCCACAACTTAGTACGAGATGCAGGTTTAGGTATCGACTACGGTCCTACCTATCTCTATACCGGACAAGGAATATTAGTCAGAAATAATAGTGGTATCACTTCTTTGCCCATGTTAAATGGTCTGAGAATAGGAGTGGTAGCAGAAAGGACTACTAAGCAAAATCTGGAAGATAACTTGGCAAAAATAGGAGGTACCTTTGTTCCCGTAGAATTTAACAGCAATAAGGACCTGTTTGCTGCCTATGAAAGTAATGAAATAGATGCCCTAGCAACAGATTTAACGATTATTGCTACCAGGATTAATGATTTTTCTAATCCTTCGGAACATCGCATCTTAAATGAAGTCTTGTCTAAAGAACCTTTAGCATTAGTGATTGATGAAAATCAGTCAGACTGGGCAGATGTTGTCCGATGGGTGACTCATACTCTGGTACAAGCAGAAGAATTTGGCATTACTCAAGAAAATGTAGATGATGTTATTGCTAATAGCGAAAATCTCCAGATTCGTCGTTTCTTAGGTTTAGAAGAAAATATAGGCGAAACTCTAGGTTTACCTAAAGATTACGCGGTACAAATAATTAAAGCTGTGGGTAACTATGGGGAAGCTTACGATCGCCACTTTAATAAGTTTAATAGCAATATTTTGCCTCGGGGTACTAACGAATTATTGAGCGACTTTGGCTTACAATATGCTTATCCTTTGGGAGTACCTCCAGTTACTGAAGATGAACCAACTGTCCCTATTCAGGAAGACTCTTCGCCACAACAACAAGATGATGAAATTGATGCTGCTGATACTACCACACCTGATGAGACTGAAGATACAGAGACGTCTGATGAAACTCAAGACACAGAGGATACTACGTCTGATGAGACTGAAGATACAGAAAGTACCATATCTGATGAGACTGAAGATACAGAAAATACCTCAACTCTAGAAGATGAAACAGGAGAACAGACAACTCTCGACCCTAATGATGGACAAGAGTCTATAGAAGAGGAAGTAGAAGCAGGTCAAGTTACAATAGGTACTGATGGTAGCAATACTTTGTCAGGCGGTTCGGACAATAATGTGCTTTACGGTATGCGGGATGACGATGTGCTTTATGGTAATGCAGGAGAGGACACTACTTATGGTGGTAAAGGGAATGACCTAATTATTGGAGGCGACGGTGACGACCTTCTTTATGGAAATAATGACAATGATACTATTGAAGGTGAAGGGGGTAACGATGAAGTTCATGGTAATCGTGGATTAGATTTTATTAATGGTGGCGATGGTGACGATCTACTTTATGGTGGTAAAGATTCTGATCGTATTTTGGGAGGTGCAGATAACGACACTATCTTTGGCGATCAGGGTAATGACTTATTAGAAGGTAATGAAGGGGATGATTTGATTGATGGTGGTGAGGGAGATAATACTCTTAGTGGTGGTCAGGGTGGCGATCGCTTTGTATTAGCTCCAGGTAACAGCAATCTGATTCTAGATTTTGAGGATGGTATTGATTTCTTACAGCTTGAAGATGGTATTGCTTTTGAGGATTTGACTTTAACTGAAGAATCAGGAAACACTGTGGTTGAGTTGAACTCGGAACGCTTGGCTATTGTTTCGGGGGTAGCTTCTGGTTTGCTAACAGCAGAAGATTTTCTCATTGCTGAAAGTTAAAGTAATTAGGACTTACGCAAAGAAACCGGGTTTCTAGGATAAATTGTTGTTTTGAGCAATAGACGTCTACCCTCGTACCGGGTTTCTGGGTTCACTTGCGTAAGTCCTGAGTAATATTATAGGATTTATAGGGGCAAGTGGCCATCTACTCCCTACTTCCTTAAATAAATAATATGAAAATTCAAAAAACAACTTTAATATTAATGTTAATAGCACTTACTTTAGGAGGATTCGTTTACTTATTTGAAATTGTAGGTAAACAAAAGCAAGCAGAAATTCAAGAACAAAGAAAACGAGTGTTTGATTTTGAGGACGAACAAATTCAGGCTGTTACTATCAAACAAAAGTCAGGAATATTAACTTTAAAGATTGACGAACAAGCAGAAGAAAAATCTTGGAATATAACTGCACCTATAGCCAAAAAAGCTGATTTACAAACAGTCGAATTTTTGTTAGATGAACTAGAAAATCTCAAAAGCGATCACTCAATTACTACTTCAGTTTCTCAGTTATCAGAATATGGTTTAGAAAAACCAGAAATAACTTTAGAAATTCAACTTAAAGATGGTAAAACAAATCGTTTATTTTTAGGTCAACCAGACTTTGATAATAGATTTATATATTCTCAATTAGAATTGGAGGGAGAAGCACCGGAAAAAGTATCTATTTTGTTGTTATCTATCAACTTCAAAAATATAATAACTAAACCAGTTTCTGAATGGGAAGAACAAGAAAAAATTGAAGAATCATCGGATAAAACAGAAGAATCTTTAGATAAAAAAGATGAGTGATAAAATTAAAATTAATTTAGTATTCTAGAGGTATTTCCTGTTATTTAAACAACAGCAAACTCAGTTAAATTAAGAGTTTCCAGATCGTAGAAAGGTAAAAGAATATCTTCTTTTGGTACATTTTCCCTTAATAACTCATTAGCAATTCCTTCTTCCGTCCAATCTTCCTGAATATAAATCTTCTCATTTTTAATCCGAATATAAACAGAAATTGCTTTAATTATTTGACCATTTTTCCAACCAATATTAAACCAAGGATATTTACTTCTTTGGTCATTAAACATTAATAGCTAATCAATATCAGGAGCGATAACCTGTTTGATAATTAATCAATTTGTACATTTAATAATCTCCTCTTTTTTGACGTCAATTACTAATAGTATAATTTGATATTTTTGCAGTATTAATTCAATTGCAACTTGTACAAAAAAAAATCATAAATTTCGCGATCAACTGCTAAATAAACTTGATAACTAGGATGTATAATATAGCAATGTGCGCACTTAATATTTACAAATTGCCGGAGGTGTCGAATAGCTAAAAACTTTATATTATAGGCTATTCATTCTTCCTCCATACCTGTTCCCTGTTGCCTCTTCCCTAAAAGCAGCGCTATAGAAAGAAATGTTTGATAAATTAAGTATTGTCCTAATGCTGTTTCAAATTCAAGCATCGGAGAGGGAGTCACAAAACTTTTAATTTCAATCACAATTTGTTGCCCTTCTCTGGTTGCAGAAATTGTTTTTTCACCAGCTATATCTGCAAACAATTTAACTTCTTCATATTTAATAGGATAAGGGTCATTTCAGTTATTAGTATCTCCTGAAATCAGGAGGCATTGAGTTATAAATAAAACTTTTATTATATCATACTTTGACAATTATTGAAAAAAGATTCTTCCTTTGAATTTTTCTTTTCCTTCTACCTTCCTCTAAATTATCGGAAGACTGAAATAAAGTCTGGTATAGCTATTACAGCCAAGATAGTTATACTTTATCTATAAAACAGACAAGATACCTGTTAGTGTTTTACTTCACTGAAGTGAAATGAACTACAAAGACCTTAAAAATAATTTAAAATACTAAACAATCTCATACTTAAATTTATTAAGACCCAATTTCCCAATCATATTCCCAAATTAAAACATAGCAATTATGACTCAAACTGCACTAAATATTGGGACAACCCTAACCAAAACCCAAAACGACGTTGAATTGCGTAAAGTCTTCAAAGTATTTGATGGCCATGCAGCAGTACGAGGCGTGGACTTCAATATTCGTCAAGGAGAATTTTTCAGTATTCTCGGCCCTTCTGGTTGTGGTAAAACTACCACATTACGCTTAATAGCTGGATTTGAAACCCCATCAGCAGGTGAAATAATGATTAGGGGTAAATCGATGAGCCAAATTCCGGCTTATCGTCGCCCAGTCAACACTGTTTTTCAAAGCTACGCTTTATTCAACCATCTAACTGTTGAAAATAACATTGCTTTTGGACTCCGAATCAAAGGTTTAGGAAAAGTAGAAACTGAGGAAAAGGTAGCACAAGCTCTACAGTTAGTGAAAATGGAGAAATTTGCCGAGCGCTATCCGAATCAAATATCTGGTGGACAACAACAACGGGTAGCTTTAGCTAGGGCTTTAGTAAATCGTCCAGCAGTATTATTATTAGATGAACCCCTTGGTGCCTTAGACTTGAAATTACGCAAACAAATGCAAATGGAATTGTCCAATTTACACCGAAATTTGGGGGTGACATTTGTAATGGTGACTCACGACCAGGAAGAGGCCATGAGTATGTCCGACCGTATTGCGGTAATGCACGAAGGCAGAATAGAGCAAATAGGTTCTCCCCAAGAAATTTATGAACGCCCCGCAAGTCCGTTTGTGGCAGATTTTATTGGAGATACAAATTTATTTCAAGGTCGGGTCGAATATAATGATGACTCTCATCTGGTTGTGAAGACAAATAGTGGTCTGAAGATTTTTGTACAACAACCACAAGTGAGTCAAAAAAATGGAGAAATATATGGTGGTGCTTCAGTATTTGTAAGTGTGCGGCCAGAAAAGGTTAGTATAAGTCTTTATTCTCCAGATGTATCAGAAAATTGTTTTGAAGGCAGGTTAATTAATGTAATGTATTTGGGAACTCATGTACATTATCAAGTAAATTTGTTGTCAGGCGAGCAGGTAATGGTGAGGCAACCAAATACTGAAGGAACATTGCCTGACCCCAATACTCCTATCTATGTTTATTGGGCAAAACACCATTGTTTGGCTTTAAGTGAATCATAAAAAGTAATTAAACATATTTAAAACTTCAACCTAGACTTACTTGTGACCTTGAACTTTTATAACTACCGTGCCTCCAACTAATTTACAGAAATACCAGCATGATGTAGCTAAATCAATTTACCCCAAAATTGGTAATAATTCTAGACGTAAATTTTTGAAAGCGTCAGCAGCTACTATCGCAGTTTCAACTCTATCCAGTTGTGGTTGGAAATTAGCCGAAGTGAAATCCGATCCTCCAACACAGGGCGATCCAGATTCACTCTATATTTATACTTGGGCTGGCTACACAGATCAAGATATGCTTGATCGCTTCTACGATGAAACTGGAATTAAAGTAACCGCAGATGTGTTTGACTCTAATGAATCAATGCTAGCTAGAATCCAAGCGGGAGGAGGTGGAGCTTATAGTATCATCTATCCATCTGACTATATGGTGAAAAAAATGGCTGGGCTAAATTTGCTGACAGAGTTAGACCAGTCTCTAATTATTGGTTTGGAGGATCTATTTCCTCAATTTCAAAACCCTATATACGATCCAGGTAATGCCTATAGTGTACCCGTAGCTTGGGGAACTACTGGTTTAATTTACAATAGCAAATTGTTACCAACAACTCCTGATGATTGGGAATATCTCTGGGAAAATCAAGATTTGGTATCAAAGCGGATGACTTTAATCAATGATGTCCGTGAGGTGATGGGGTGTACTTTAAGAAAATTAGGATATTCTTATAATTCTACTAATGAAGAACATATTAAGCAAGCTTATGAAGAGTTACTGAGACTCAAACCAGCGATCGCTTCTTTTACTACATATGGTTGGCAAGCTCAAATGTTGGTGGAAGATTTGTTGATTGCAATGTGTTATTCTTCTGATGCTGCGGAAGTTCAACCAGAAAATGAAGATTTAGAATATGTTGTTCCCAGTAGTGGTTCATCCTTGTGGACGGATACATTAGTCATTCCCAAAAATGCTCCTAACCGAGATGGTGCTTATCAATGGATTAACTTTATTTTACAGCCAGATGTAGCAGCTCAAGTTGTGGAAAGACTTAGTTTTGCCACAGCTTCTCGTGCAGCTTATGAAATGTTACCAGAAGAAATCAAAGAAGACCCTACTTTATTTGCTCCAGAGTCAGTTATTCAAAACTGTGAAGGTATAGCTCCATTGGGTGAATCTTGGGAAGAAGTTTATGACAAATATTGGACTCAATTAACAAGTGGATAATTTAAGGAAGAAGGAAGAAGGAACAAGGAGGAAGGAGGAAGAAAAAAGGAGGAAGAAAGAAGACAAATTTCTAAGTTTATTTGAGGGAATTATTCTACCAACTTTTTTTTAAGTTATTAAGTTTTAAAAAGAGGAAGGAAGAAGAAGGAAGTAGATAAGGAAGAAGTAAATAAGGAAGAAGACAAGTTCCTAAGTTTATTTTATGGAATTATTCTACCAACTTTTTTCAAGTTATTAAGTTTTCAAATTTTAACTTGAACTGAAAGCTGATAATTAGACATCCTCAAAAATTAAAAATATCATCAATTAGTCTCCCCTATTCCCAGTTAAGTGTTCCCTGTTTCCTAGCGCCTAGCGCTATAATTACTCCCCCCTATTCCCAGTTAAGTGTTCCCTGTTCCCTAGCGCCTAGCGCCATAACTGATTATGACTAAACCATCTATTCTTAATTCTCAGTCAAAAAATAATATAAGTCAAATATTTTCCAAAATTTTAGGTCCTACAGTTTTATTAGGTCCGGCAGGTGTATGGTTACTATTTTTATTAGTATTTCCAACTTTAGTAATTTTTGAGCTGAGTTTAGTCGAAAATATTCGACCAGGAGATTTAGTAATTCCTGATGGTATTGCTAACTATTTACGAGTTTTTGAACCTCTGAATTTAAAAGTAATTTGGCGTTCAATATATTTAGCTATAGGTACAACAATTTTATGTTTATTATTAGGTTTTCCTGTAGCTTATTGGATTGCTTTAATGTCACCCAAAAAATGGCGAAACTTACTTTTATTAGGTTTTGTTTTACCACTTTGGACTTCATCTTTGCTACGTTCTTATGCTTGGATTACAATTCTACGTCCTACTGGTGTATTAAATTCAATTATTGGGATTATCGGATTACCTCCTTTAGAAATATTGAATCGAACTCCGGCAGTTTTAATAGGTATGAGTTACAGTTATTTACCTTATATTGTAACAGTTCTTTATGCCTCTTTAGAAAAATTAGACCGGAGATTATTAGAAGCATCATCAGATTTAGGTGCTACTCCTATCCAAACTTTTTGGAAAGTCACAGTTCCCCAAAGTTTACCTGGTATTGCAGCAGGTTCTTTATTAGTTTTTATCATTTCTTTGGGAGATTTTGTAGACCCAGAATTATTAGGTGGAGCTTCAAGTATGACCGCTGCTCGATTAATTTATAATCAGTTTTTAGGAGCTACTCAAAATTGGGGTTTTGGTTCATCTTTGAGTATGGTGTTAATTTTAGGAGTGAGTATAGCGATCGCTCTCTTACTAAAATTTGGTGACGGTAGACCCTCTAAATAAAGTCAAAAGTCAAAATTTATGCATTCAAAAGTAATATAGGAGTCAGCTATCAGCTAGTCTTATTCAGAGGAACTTCAAGTTATTAACTTAACTATCACACCAAATCAAGAATTAAAGCGCATAAATAATTTCATTCATCATCTTACCTTTAATTTGTAATTTGCTTGATTTGTTCAAAAGCTCAATACGAATGCATTCCGCAGGAAGAGCTAATAACTAATAGCTGTTTGCACAGCATTCCGCAGGAAATGCTTACCGAATAGTTAATAATTAATAATTAAAAGTTGATAGTCAATAATTATTCATTCAACAATTCACGTCTGGAAGCCTCCCCTATCCTAGGGAATAAATCAAAAATTTTCCTTTTAGTCAATCCCTTTCTTTGAAGAAGGGTTAATTATTAATTATTAATTGTTATTAATTGCTAAAATATTTTTAACAAAAAATTAAGATTAACTAACAAGTTTCAAGATGACAAATACAGTAACAACTAAAGAAGATGATATCCCAATAGATATGTCTAAATCTCAACTTAAACTTCAGATTTCTTGGCAGGTAATATTTACAATTTCCATGTTTTTGTTCATGTACTTGCCGATTTTTGTATTAACTTTTTATAGTTTTAATAAATCCAAATATAGTGCCGGATGGGAAGGTTTTACCCTGCAATGGTATGTCAAACTTTTTCAAGATACAAGAATTTTAACTGCTCTCCAAACCAGTTTAACTGTAGCTATTTTGGCTGTAGCTGTTTCAGCAGTTATTGGTACTTTAATGGCAGTAGGTTTAGCCAAATATAAATTTCGTGGTAAGTCCTTATATTTAGGTATTTCTTATTTGCCATTAATTATTCCTGATATCGCGATCGCTGTAGCTACTTTAGTATTCTTAGCTGCATTAGCTATTAGATTAAGTTTATGGACAATTATTGCCGCCCATATTGTTTTTTGTTTAGCTTATGTAGGCTTAGTTGTTTCCACCAGATTAGCAGATTTAGACCCTAATTTAGAAGAAGCTGCCCTTGATTTAGGAGCAACCCCATTAGAAGCTTTTATCAAAGTATTATTACCTCAATTAATACCAGGAATTGTGTCTGGATGTCTATTAGCTTTTGTACTAAGTATGGATGATTTTTTAATATCTAGTTTTACCGCAGGGAGTGGCGCAACCACATTGCCAATGGAAATTTTTAGTCGGATTCGTACAGGGGTAAAACCTGATATTAATGCCCTTAGTGTAATTCTAATTATCGGCTCTGGAGCGATAGCTATTGTTGGGGAATTTTTGCGGAATAATAGTGAAAAAAAGAAGAGAAACTAAATGAATGTTTGGCGGAGGAACTATAAAAATTAAATGAATGTTGGCTACGGGATCTTTCCGGCTGCCACTGCTGTGTTTTGTAAATGATTTATAAGAAAGGATTGTAGGGGTTTGGTCTCCAAATCCGTATCAAACTAATAAGATGAAACTAGGAGTATATGGGAGAAAATTTAACTATTCGTAGAAACAAAAAAATTAAAAAAATACTCTTGTTGGTATTTTTACCAATAATTTCTGGTCTATTAGTTTGGTTAGTAGGAAATACTATTTTGCTTAACTCAGCAGCAAAAGCTCCTGTTGATGCTTACTTGGTTTTGGGTGGTAGTATTAAACGGGAAATTTATATTGCTCAAATCGCTAAAAAATATCCTGAAATACCTATATTAATTTCTAGTGGTTCCGCAGAACCCTGTGTTGTGGGATTATTTCGACAAGCAAATGCTCCTTTAGATCGGGTTTGGTTAGAATATTGCTCTAAATCTACTTTTGGTAACTTCTTTTTTAGTCTGCCAATTTTGGAGAAATGGGGAGTTAAACATATTAAATTAGTGACATCTCGTACTCATTTACCGAGAGCAAAATGGTTAGGACAAATTATTCTGGGTTCTCATGGAATTTGGGTAGAAACTGATATTATTGAGCAAAAAGGTATACCAGGAAATCGTGAATCTCTTCTCAAGGCAGGTTTAGATGTTATTCGTAGTTTAATGTGGGCATTTGCAAGTCAGTTCATTGAACCAAAATGTACGGATATAGCAAAACTTTCAGAGGTGAATGTGCAAAAATGGTGCGATTCTGGCTTTAAGTGTGAGCATAAAAGAGAATTAAAGCTACATTTAATTTGTAATCCTTAGTAAGTAGTCGTGCTTTTAGGAATTTCCTAGTTGAGAGAGGGAACAGGGAGCAGAAAGAAAGAATTAATAATTTCTCGATAAAATTGGAGATGTCTAATAGACATCTACAAAAATTAACAATATAATCAATTATTACCCATAAATCATCAATTACTCCTGCAAAATATTACTTTTTAATTTTGACTTTTAATAAAGTTTTGGGTCTCTCAAATCTTACTTTTGAATTTGAATAAGGATGCAATTTCAGTTGAATTTAAGTCTCGCCACTCACCAGGTTTGAGTTCATCAAGACGAAGATCAGCGATCGCTATTCTTACTAACCGCAATGTGGGAAAACCTACTGCTGCTGTCATCCTTCGTACTTGACGATTTCGACCTTCTGTGATCATGATTTCTAACCATGCAGTAGGTACAGTTTTACGAAATCTAATGGGTGGGTTGCGGGGTGGTAGAGAGGGTTCTACAGATAATAATTTAACTTTTGCAGGTCGTGTTCTATAATTTTTGATAGTTATACCCTCCTCTAGTTGCTTCAATGCTGTGGTATCTGGTATTCGTTCTACTTGCACCCAATAAGTACGAGGATGAGCAAATTTAGGATCAGTTAGTCTATGTTGAAGTTGTCCGTGATTGGTTAAGAGTAACAAACCTTCACTGTCTTGGTCTAATCTACCAACTGGATATACTGAATCAACTGAAATGTACTCTTTTAAAGTATGATGTCGATGGTTACTATCAGAGTTGTCAGTAAACTGACTCAAAACATTATAGGGTTTATTAAACAATATATATCGATAAACCATAAATTTTTTTCGTTTTTGGTGAATCAAGTTCAGGACTTACACAAAGGTACTATGTATAGAGTTCAAAAACTATTGTCCAATAGTTTTGGGCTCTATATATAGCGTCTCTGCGTAAGTCCTGGTAAAGTATTTTGAGATGACAAAATAAGAATTATGTTCCCATTATCACCCCTACATTTTCAACTCCAAGGAGCAGGTTTTCCTATTCTCTGTCTCCACGGACATCCAGGTAATAGTCAATGTATGTCAGTCTTTACCAACTCTCTATCCCAAAAATTTCAAACTATTGCTCCAGACTTAAGAGGATACGGCAAAAGTTCTACGAAAACCAACTTTAAAATTACTCAACATTTAATAGACTTAGAAAAACTTCTCGAACAACTGCAAATCTCTAGATATTTAATCTTAGGATGGTCATTAGGTGGAATTATTGGCATAGAATTAGCTCTGAGAAACCCAGAGAAAGTTGCAGGTTTAATCTTAATTTCTACAGCAGCAAGACCTCGAAGTAATCATCCACCCATAACTTGGCAAGATAATTTTTATACAGGTTTAGCCGGAATCATAAATTATTTTGTGCCTGGTTGGCAATGGAATATTAATACCTTTGGCAAGCGATCGCTATTTCGATATCTCATCCAACATCACACTCCTGCTACCTATCAATACCTAGCAAAAGAAGCAGTTCCCGCTTATTGGCAAACTTCTAAAATAGCAACTAGAGCTTTGAATCAAGCTTTAAAAGAAGGTTATAATAGATTAACCGAAATATCCCAGATTAAATGTCCTTGCTTAGTATTAGCAGGGGAGAGCGATCGCCATATTACTCCTGAGTCTAGTCAAGAAACTGCTCTTCACCTCAAAAATGCTATTTGGCAATGCTATCCCAATACTGCTCATTTATTTCCTTGGGAAATTCCTAACCAAGTGCTAACAGATATTGAAAATTGGATAGAGCATCACCAAACACATTTTAGACTCTTCAACCAGAACTAAACTTGACTTTTTTCACTTTTACAGGTAGAGGGTAAATGGTGAAAGTATTGTCGTGTCGGCATCTTGCCCGCAATGTACGTAGCTGATATAGGAGCCGAAGCCAAGGGGGCGGACGCATCAAAAGTCTAAAACCCAGACAGAGCAGGATTTTTCCTTCTGCCTTCAGCATAGCTGTCTTCAGCATAGCTGCTATAACAACGGAAAGTGCTGTAAATTATAAGCGATGCAATAGTAATTTTATCAGTCTCATGGAAAGAAACTCTGAAATTATCATACACAGAACTTACGCATTAGGAAAGAGCTTTGGTCATTTTAGATTGCTTTCCTTTCCTACGGAATACTACGCAAAGGGAATGCTCAGCAAAAGCTGTCCCTGGCGCTGCGAGTAGTGCAATGACAGAAATACGTTGCGCGTGCGTAAGTCCTGATACAGATCTATCGTTTAGCTCAATACAGAATTTACCATTACCTTAGTATTTGGCAATTCATCAGATATAGTCAATTCTTCAGGTTGACACTGCTCAATAGAAACCTGAATAACTTGAGCGCCTTCACCTTCCAAATCTTCTATATAACCTGTCTCAGCATTTTTAGCTTCTTGATCTGTGACAAAAGGACCAAAATAATAAGTGCAATGGGGGTTTGTAGTAGAAATTTTAACCCACCAAGCTATTCCAGATAAGTTTAGAATATTGACGAATGTTTCTTTCATGTTATTTAAAAGTCTGACTATTAGTAATTGATTATTGAATGTACTGATTTTAATTTCCAATCATATTGATAACTTCCAAGTTTAGAAGTTATAAGTGAACTATCCAGGGAAAATTTAATCCATGACTAAACTAAGTTCTGGAAACTATAGTGACTCTTTATTATAGTAAAAAAAGCTAGTATTAGGTTTGTAATATAGCAATTTTCAATAGGTTCCAATATTTTATAGTAGGGGTTTAGTATCCAAACCTTAGCAAAATGGGATTTGGAAACTCCATCCCCACAGTTTTTTTTCACAAATTATTTTTGATACTTATACTAAGCAACTTCTGTTTTTTAATCGTGTAACATTTTTCTCATAAGTCAGACATATTAATAAGTTATTAAATTACTTATATTATGTACCCTTTAGTCTTTTTAGAAGTTACTCAAAATTTCAAATTTTATATCTTAGGGAGTAGGGAGTAGTTAAAAGTATTAATAGGTTTGAGTTTTCATTTTTTCCTAACTAAGTTATTTCCCAAAAATTCTATTATTTTCAGGACTTACACGGGAGGCACTATATATGGAGTATTGCTCAGTTACGACATACGCTTTACATGTCCCGTAGCGTTTCGGCGCTTGAGCCGACATATAAAGCGGAGCTTTGCGGAACGCAAAACACACCCTACCCATAGCGTTCATGGCTTTAGTCCTGATTTTTTTATTAGAACTTACGCAAAGAAAGGCACTGATAGATAGGTTCTTGGTGCGTTACCAAGTCCGCTTTTCATGTCCCGTAGCGTTTCGGCGCTTGAGCCGACATATAAAGCGGAGCTTTGCGGAACGCAAAACACACCCTACTGGACTTTTTCATCTTAAATGGTGCATTAGAAAATGGGAGATGGGGTGATGGAGGGGGATGGGGGGATGGGGTGACGAAAAAAGCTATTTTAGGTGAAACAATGCACTACTACACTGACACACCTAAAACTGTGCAGAGCGATTTTTTCTACCTTGTCTACCTTATCTACCTTATCTACCTTGTCTACCTTATCTACCTTGTCTACCTTATCTACCTTATCTACCTTGTCTACCTTATCTACCTTATCTACCTTATCTACCTTGTCTACCTTATCTACCTTGTCTACCTTATCTACCTTGTCTACCTTATCTACCTTGTCTACCTTATCTACCTTGTCTACCTTGTCTACCTTATCTACCTTGTCTACCTTATCTACCTTATCTACCTTATCTACCTTATCTACCTTGTCTACCTTATCTACCTGTCCTCCTTGTCTACCCATAACCAAAAAGTAACGCACCATTGTGTGTCAGTCCACTATAGTGTTCATGGGTAAGTCCTATCTATTACATACGCAAACTTTTTGACCAGCGTTGACGATGTATTTCATAAATGGCCATACCAGTTGCTACTGATACATTTAAACTAGGGGTACTTCCCGACATTGGTATAGAAACTAAGACGTCACAGTTTTTTTGAATAAGAAGACTTAAACCCTCTGCTTCGCTACCAACAACTAAAACAATAGCTCCGGTAAATTTTATGGTATGGATAGGTTCCCCATCATTTGCCACAGTACCATATATCCAGAAACCCTCTTTCTTCAACTCTTCCAAAGCATTGCTAAGATTAACAACTCTAGCTACAGGAAAATTTTCTAAGGCTCCTGCTGCAACTTTGGTCACAGTGGAAGTTATTCCCACGGCTCGTCTTTGTGGAATAATTAAACCTTGTATTCCCAGAGCTTCTGCAGTACGAATAATGGCTCCTAAATTATGAGGATCGTTGAGACCATCAGCTACCAACAATACAGGTTGCTCGGTTTTGGATTTTGCTTGAGATATTAATTCGTGAAGTTCTTTATACTGATAAGGACATACTTGAGCTGCTATACCCTGATGATTTTTTCTATGGGTAATTTGAGTTAAGCGTCGATCGTCTACTTCATCTATAATTGTACCTTTGGTTTTCGCTTCATTTAGTAATGTATGAAACCGGGGATCGTATCGCAGTGGAGGAATAATCCAAATTCGGTTTAAATATCGTTCACTCTGGAGAGCAGCTTGCACACTATGTCGTCCGTAGATTAAATCATCATTTTCGTCATTGATATTTGTGGAACTATCATTTTTGGGCTGTATATCTTTTAGTTTAATTTGTTTCTTTTTTTGCGGTTTTTCTTGAGAATTTAATTTCAAATTTTTCGTAGACATAATCTTATAGCAAATCTAGTTTAATACCAATAATATTTATCAAATAAACATCTCCAAAAATCCCAAATATAATCAATTTTTTTTCATTATTTATGATGAAAAAAAATTATTTTCCCTGTTCCCTCTTTATATTTTACAGAAATAATAAAGTCAAATTTTTAACTGTTGAAATAATTAGGGTTTGCTGATTTATCGGGAACCGTAAAAGTATTTTAGTAGCAAGGAGAAGCCAGAATCCAGACATCCTGCAATCCAGCAGGAATAGGAATTACAGAAGAAGAATTATCCCTTGATTTTCGGCTAATTAGCAAACCTTAATTATTTTTACCTAAGAATTAATAATCAAATAATTCAGCTTTATTAGCAATCGTTAGCGGAGCTTCCCGGCGGAGGGTGAGATGGCAAGGTTTATTGATCTTATAGAGTCGCGTTTTATATTAAGTAAAGATTTTTATAAAGCATAGCTCTAAAAGGGAGAAGTAATTATCCATTATTAATCATCCATTATTCATTATTCATTAATTCCTACTCCCTTATTTTCCCGAATATTAATCTAATGCTATATAACCTAATAATTGATTTAATCTTTGAGGATCGGTCAAATATAAATATCCAATTAAAGTCTCTAAACTCGTAGCTTGTTGATAAACCTCTGGGTCTAATCTTTTTGGTTTCCCAAAAGTAGCATTACGTCCTCGCTTCAGAATATCTAACTCTGCACTGGTAAGATGTGGCTTCAAATTATGTAAATGATCGGCTTGAGTTTCTGCCCTAACTTGGGCCACAACTAATTGATGATAGTAATGCGATCGCTTCGGTGGTATCAAGTAGTAATTCCGAATATACAATTCATAAACAGCATCTCCTAAATACGCCCAAGCTGAAGGCGAAATTCTTTGAATTTCTGCTGGTGTGAGGATAGGGTAGTTTAACTCATGCAAACTAATTATTCTCCTTTTAAGGTTATCATTTCTACTTGATCAAACATTAATCTATCCCTCATTTTCTATCCGAAATATTTATCTATCATACCAAATTACTTTAGGAATATCAGAAATAGTTTCCCACTTAAAAATGTCTGATTAAGGTTTTTAGTTAATCAAATCTAATCTTCTGGCTACAGTAAAACGGTATAACTTATCTGATAGATGACCCCCGTCTAGAGTTTTGTTTTCTGACGGGAGATAAAATCTATCTAGATTTAGATAATTGGTTTTTGCATTGCCTGGTCAAGACTTTTTGAAGTTTTCGATAGCTTCATCTAGTGAAGTTCGTAAAGATAAAAACTTCTCTAAACGAACCAACTTAACTGTTTGAGTTACACGAGCATTAGAAACTATCTGCAAAGCACCTTTATATTGTTGGGTATACTTTACCAGTTGCACAAGTGCTCCTAATCCAGAGCTATCAACAAAGTCTATCTTGGACAAATCCAAGATAATATTTTTTGGTCCTTGATCGATTTTTTTCTTCAGCGTTTTGCTAAAAGTAGCTTCTGAGAAGGCATCTAATAACCCTGTTAGGCGGAATAGCTGGTAGTTATCCTTGACGTCTTGAGTGCCTCTCAGGCTCACAGTCAGGGTTAATTGTTCAGGAATAACACCCTCCTCGCTTGATTCTGCATAATTTAGAATAGATATTTTACTCCATAAAGTGAAATTTGTCTACTATATAATGACTTGTTTTTATAGACAAATGTCTAAATTGAAACAATGGAAGATTTTAACCAATAGTCAAGATTTGCAAACAAAATCAGATTTCTATTTTAAGGTTAACCGTGAGATAATATCATATTTTGGCTGTAGCTTTTCGAGAATCTTCCATTGCTTGAACAAAACGTTCAAACAAGTAATCAGCATCGTGAGGACCAGGACTTGCTTCAGGATGGTACTGGACAGAGAACAAAGGCAAAGATTTATGTCGTAAACCAGCAACAGTTCGGTCATTTAAGTTAAGGTGAGTAATTTCTACTTCAGGCACTAAAGAATCTGCCTTAATTGCAAAGCCATGATTTTGACTGGTAATCTCTACTTGCTGCTGTAAACCCGCTGGGTGATTAAGACCCCGGTGACCAAATTTTAGTTTAAAAGTTTCAGCTCCCAGAGCTAGACCAAGGACTTGATGTCCCATACAAATGCCAAACACAGGCTTAGATGATTTTAGCAACTCTTTAGTAGTTTCAATCCCCTCTGTTACAGCAGATGGGTCTCCAGGACCATTAGACAGAAATATACCATCAGGGTTATGCTTCAGAATTTCTGCTGCTGGGGTATTAGCAGGAACAACTACAACTCGGCAACCATAACTAGCTAAACGTCGTAGGATATTTTTTTTCACTCCAAAATCTATGGCAACAACTGTAAAATTTTCTTCCGTATTACCAGAAACAGAAGGGTTAAACTCCCAATGTGAATTAGTTGTTTCTGACCATTCATATACTTCTTTAGTTGTGACTTTCTGAACTAAATTTAATCCAGCCATACTAGGAGCAGATTGGACTTGTTCTAACAATTCATTTGGACTAAGAATTTCTGTAGAAATTGCCCCATTCATGGCTCCGACAGTCCTAATTTTGCGAGTCAAAGCACGAGTATCTATACCATAAATTCCCGGAATTTTATGTTTTATAAGATATTCTGATAAAGATTGAGTAGAGCGCCAGTTACTAGGACGTGGACAAATATTACGAGCGATCACCCCTTTGATGTGTGGTTGATTGGACTCTTCATCTTCCGGGTTAACTCCTGTATTTCCCAATTCTGGATAAGTAAAAGTAACAATTTGCCCACTATAACTTGGGTCGGTGAGGACTTCCTGATAACCAGTCATTCCTGTATTGAATACTACTTCTCCGATGGTAGTTCCTGGAGCGCCAAAAGATAGACCACGGTAAGCAGTTCCATCTGCTAGAACAAGTAAAGCGGGTTGACCTGAGATTGACATTATTAATTCCTCTTGCAGCTTTTAATTTAAAATTTGAGTCCTTTTATTTATAGCAATTCTAATTTATTTTAGTAGACAGATACAGATAAAATGTTGCATGGGGTAGGGGCGGGTTTTAGCTAGAATTTTCATGCTTACTCTAAGATTTATATAAACCCGCCAATCATGCACACTCATTAGCTGTGTCTGTCTAGTAGGGATTTAGTATCTAAATCCTATTTCAGATTTCGTTTAGAGACCAAACCTTTACAGTTTTTTTTGAGAAATTTCTTCATCAGGACTTACGCAAAGGCTCTATATACAGAGTATAGGTGCGTTACGCTACGCTTTTCATATCGCGCAGCGAAACGCACCCTACCAATAGCTAAATCCTATTTTAGATTTCGTTTGGAGACCAAACCCTTACAGTTTTTTTTAGAAGTTTCTTCATATTGCTATATTATTTAGTTATCAAGACATCCAGCTAAATCTATAGTTTTGAAATACTAAATTTTATTATTTGCATCATTCTTTACTTAGGTTATTTAGAATATAATCAGGACTGACGCAAGTGCAATGTATTTTCGTCCGATACGACGGTCGGGAAGCAATCTCAAACCCCTGTTTTTCGTACCTCATGGCTTTAGTCCTCATCATATTAACAGGACTAAAGCCATGAGGAGCGGAATTTTCTTGGCTTGAGATTGCTATCCTGACGGACTGCTTCGCCAACGCTCCTCGCGGGCAATGACAGAAATACGTTGCGCGTGCGTAAGTCCTAAGTAAATAAAAAAACTAAAATTCTCACCTATTCCCTCCATACCTATTCCCTAAAAATTAGATAAAATTAACTTAAAGTTTAGAACTTAATCATAAACAAATAATTGATATTCTGAAAAAGTAATAATGATGGAAAATTTTTCACTCTATAATTCTACTAATAGAAGTCTATTTAAGCAAATTAAGCAAAATTTTCAACAGCAACAACAGGTTAAAACTATTTTTGGGAAAATACCATCCATATTATTAACAACATTTATTTGTACCACAGCGATCGCTCAAGAATATCCAGGATGTTTTATACTTGACCAAGCTGGCAATAGGAAAGATTTAACCATATCAATTTGTAATCTATCTGTAGAAGAATTATCAGAACAAGTATCAACTTCAACAACTACAGTAGCAGGAATATATCAAATACCAATCAAAAGTCGTCGCGGAGGTAGTCCGGTAATTGATGTTACTTTTAATGGTAATCAAACTTATGAAATGATTTTAGATACTGGTGCAAGTTCTACTTTAATTACTCAAGAAATGGCAAAAACTCTCAAAGTTATAACTTTAGAAAAAAGAAATTTTACTTTAGCGGATGGCAAAGATGTACAATTAGGGGTTGGCAAAGTTGGTTCTATTTCTGCGGGAGGTTTAACACTTAGCCAATTTGATGTTGCTGTTGCTCCTACAGATGCAGATCAAGAATTAGGGTTACTGGGGCAAAATTTTTTTGGCTCCTATGATATAACCATCAAGGAAAATGTAGTAGAATTGAAGGTACGTTCTGGTGGTTAGAAGCTAGAAATGTTTAAATATTGGTAACACAACCTTCTAGGTTGTTACAGCAAACGAAGGCTGTGTTACTCTAAATATGCAGATAGCGTTCATGGGTAAGTCCTGATCTAATCGTCTATTGGTAACACAACCTTCTAGGTTGTGACAGCAAACGAAGGCTGTGTTACTCTAAATATGCAGAAGGTTTTTTTCATTTCAAATCTAGAAATTTTTCAGATTCGTAAGAATTTAACTAACTGTTCTAACTTTGACCAAGCTGCCCCACTTTGGAGAATATTTTTAGCTTTACTAATACCTTCTCCATGAGCTTCTAATGGTACAACACCTGCTACCTGTAGTGCTAAAGAACTATTCAAAGCAACCACATCTGTCTGTGCAGAAGTTCCCTTACCCTGAAGGACATTCTTGAGAATTTCTGCATTTTTGGCCACATCTCCACCCTGTAAAGCACTTATTGGGGCAAGATTCAAGCCTAAATCTTGAGGGTTAACAGTTGTCATTTTTACCTTACCATTAGATAAAATAGCTATATCTGTAATATCCCCCAAACCAGCTTCATCAAGTTTTTCTCTACCGTGGAGAACAATCCCAGATTCTAATCCTAATATTCCCAAAGCTTGAGCCACAGTTTCTACTAAGTTAGGATTGTACACCCCAATAACTTGACCTTGGGGACACAAAGGATTAACTAAAGGACCCAAAAGATTAAATACAGTTCTTACCTTCAAAGTACGACGTAGAGGAACTACAGACTTCATTGCTGGATGCCAACCTGGTGCAAATAAAAAAGTAACTCCTACCTCAGATAAAGCAGATCTTACTTTTTCTGTGGGAGCGCTCAAAGCTATTCCTAATGCTTCCAAAACATCAGCGGAACCAACTTTACCAGAAGCGGAACGGTTGCCATGTTTAGCTACTGGTACTCCGGCCGCAGCTACAACAAAAGCAACAGCAGTAGAAATATTGAATGTAGAAGCTCCATCCCCACCAGTACCACAGGTATCAATGACTGGGTATTGGAAGTGGTTCATGTTTTGTTTATCATCATTATGTTCTTTTGTCAATGATAAAGATTGTAATACTTTTGCCATACCAGCTAATTCTTCAGCAGAAACACCTTTAGCTTGTAAGGCGGCTAAAATTGCTCCAGAGAGAACAGGTGGAATTTCTTCTTGTAGCCATTTTTGCATTAAATTTGAGGCTTGAGAGGAAGATAAAGATTGATTATCAAGTAATTGCTGTAATAAACTAGGCCATTCAGTCATATAAGTTTAGCTTACTGGTTATCAAAGTAGTTGTTTGAAGTTAAATATTACAGAATTTAGGTGCAAGAAAAGCAAAACATAATAATTTTATTAGGACTTACCCATGGGGAAGGAAATTTAAAGGTTTGAGATTGCTTTCGGTCTGGAATGCGGAGCATTCATGTCGCGGAGCGCAAAACGCTGTGGCTTGCGCTTCCCAAAGCTGCGCTGACACAATGACAAAATTGCGTTTATGCGTAAGTCCTGTTTATAAGTTATTGCGCAGATTGTTGTTCAAACCAGAAAATTTATGCAAAGAAACCCGGTTTCTGCGTAAATCCTGACTATTCTACCGACCAGGATACAAACGTATGAGAGCAATCCCTGTAATTGCAGCAACCAGAAACCAGGTGACAGATAAACCAATTACCTCACTAATAAAGAAACCGCTCTCTTGATAAATCAACCCACCGACTGCCCAACCTAGAGATAAACCAATTGCCCAAGCAATAATATTTGCAATCATCCACCACTCTTCCCAATATATTTGCTTCCTCAAGACAAACCATTGACCTAATCCTAAAATCCCTCCCACAATAGCACCATTAATAAATCCGTAAAATAACCTTAGCCAAATTTGTTCGGTTCTGGGAGCGATCCAACCTAATGCTCCCAAACTACCTGCCCCAATTAATAACCAAGTCAAAATGCTTACCACTATCCACCATTTACTGCGGTAGATCAGATTTCTCAGTACCAACCATTGTGTTAGTCCAATGATACCTCCACCAATAGCTCCGGAAAAAGCTCCAACATAGGGTCTCACTCCGACTTCCACAAATATTAAGCTGAGGAAAAAGCCGATAATAGTGAAAAATACCCACTGTAACCAAAAACCCCATCCAATTTGTTGGGGTGTAGTCTGGGAGAAATTATAGTACAACTTGGTAAGTGACATTAAAGATATTTTCTTAGTTATAGAAACTGGGTTGGCATTAAATATTATACTATAGCAGAAGGCAGAAGGCAGCTATGCTGAAAGCAGAAGGAAAAATCTGGCTTTGTCTAGGTTTTAGGCTTTTGATACATCCTAACCGCCTTGGGAGTTGCTATATATAGCAGGACTTACGCAACTGCAACGTATTTTCCTCCGATATGACAACAGGAAGCAATCTCAAACCCCTGTTTTTCCTACCTCATGGTTTAGTCCTATATAGATTAACAGCACTAATAGATAGATGGGCATTACAGCAATTTTCATTTCAGTAGACCAAAGTAGAGAGCTTGCATAAGGGCGTCCCTGCAAGGTTGTGGTTATGGCTCCAGTCCGGTGGTTCATCAAGAGTGAAAAGCGCTGTAGGGCGGGTTTATGTAAATTAGGACTTACGCAAAGAAACCCGATTTCTAGGCTCGTACCGGGTTTCTGGGTTCGCGTGGCTTTAGTCCTGTAAATCTTAAGAGTAAACATTAAAATTCTAGCTAAAAACTGCTCCTACTATTGGGTGGGTGAGACACTCCCTGTACTTCTATAATCAACAGGACGCAAAGGCACTATATATAGCGTCTTGCTCAGTTACGAGATACGCTTTACATGTCGCGTAGCGTTAGCGGAACGCAAAACACACCCTACCAGTAACGTTCATGGCTTTAGTCCTAATCAAGTTTCTTTCGGACGAGATACAGAAGTAGGAAACATTTGCTTAAACCGAATACGTCGCTCTTGGGGTGAGTCTGGAGTCATATAACTCCATAAAGTTTCCCAATAGAAAAAAGATACACCGGCAAAGTTGCGATCGCGTACTGCTTGCACTTGTTCTTGAATTTTCTCAATTCTCATAGTGGTTTTTAAGGTTCCTGCGAGAATACCAATACTAAAAGGAATTTTATTTCTAGTATTTTTGACAGGAGGTTGTTCCAACTCTTCTACAAATGAAGATAAACCATCTCTATACACCTGCAAAATAAATTCATCTACAAAACCTCTCTCGATCCAAGTTTGCCAGTCTTGTAAATATAAATTGTAGGAAAAATCATAAGGATTAGAAGATACAGAGACAATACAGTTGGGTTTAACAGCTTTGATAGATTTATAAAGTCTTTCCAGGAAGGCAGTAATTTGATTCGCTCGCCATTGCATCCATTCTGGGTTGGTAAAATCTTCTGGAGGATTTTTCCCTTGATGTTGTTGCCGATAAAGTTGTACTGTAACCGGATCGTAGCCAAATTGTACTGGCATTCCGAAGCGATCGTCTACTTGGATGCCATCGACATCGTATTTTTGCACAACTTCTAATATTAACTCTAGAATAAAGTTTTGCACCTGGGGATTAATAGGATTCAGCCAAACATTGTTGATGGAGAGTGACTGCTGAAGTTGGTTTAATAAAGATTTTTCATCTGATTCCGGGAGTAAATCTTTTAATTCTAATTCAAATATACTTTCAGAAAAATTGCTGTTTTTGTCAATGCTCGTTGTTACCCAATGGGGATGACGTTTGACTAATACAGAATTGACTGGGGCCATGAAACCATATTCAAACCAAGGGATAACTCGGAGACCTTGGCGATGAGATTGTTTAAATATTTCTTTGAGTACATCTCGCCCCAGACGAAATAAAGCTAAAGTAGAGTCTTGAGATTTACCTGTAACTTTTTTGGCGACTTTACTTGGGTAAAAGGTGTTACCCCGGTTCCAGGTTACGGGATAAACTGTGTTGAAATTGAGTTGAGAAAGTTGACGGAGAGCGCGATTAATTGCCCAAGGAGTGAATAATACACTACTGCTAACGTTGGTGATCCAGACTCCCCGCACTTCTTTTTCTGTTGTGATTTTGGCATTGACTGGAGTTGGAGGGGTTAATATTGTGCTGAGGGCAATGGAGAGGATAGCGATCGCTACTCCTACGACTAGACATATTTTTAATTGTTTTAATTTATGATTAATTTTATTAGTCATTTACAGAAAAGAGGGAATAGGGAATAGGGAATAGGGAATAATAATTGATTTTACTTTTGATTTTTGGAGATATCTATTAGTCATTTACAGTTTGATCAATTTTTAAGTTGTCAATTCATTCCCATAACCTCTGAAATAGGTAGCAAGAGAATATCTGAGAATTCAAGTTCAATTTGAATAGTTTCATAGCTTTGTTCCAGTGATAACTTACCAATATTCAACTTAATAGCAATTTCCCAGAGACTAGCAATACTTAGATAAACTTTATCTGCTACATCAATCATATTTCTTATGTTATTAGGCAAATTAGGATCGTTTTCAGATAACCAAATAAAGGTATGAGTATCTAACAAAAAATTACTTATTCCATGTACTCCTTAAAATCTACCAATGGCTCGTCAAAATCATCAGGTAATGGTAAAACAAACGTTCCTTTTAATATACCAGAACGACGTTTTTTTAAAGGATACTGCTCTATGGCAACATCTTTCGAGTAGTTTTCCATCAAATACTTGGCATAATGTAGAACTTCTTGTTTGAGAGATTCTGGCGTTTTTTCGATCATTTTCCAAATTTCTGTGTCAGTCTTCATGGTTGTTATTAGCTTATATTTTGTATTTATAGATACCCATAAAATAGAAAGCATATATCAATAAAAAATAATTGATATTTTAGGTTGTCAAAATAATAATTTTTACAGAAAATAAGATACTTCTTTTATTCTAAAAATGCTAATTTTTTTGGGTAAGGATTCAGCTATTAGCTGTCAGCTAACCTCCTGGGTCGGAGCTGCGCTAACAGCAATAAAAACCTCAGTTCTTAAAGAGAATATTTAAACGAATCAAGAAAGTAAAAACTGAATTTTGTATCAGAAAAATTTCTGATTTATCGGCAACCGTATCATTAAGCTTTTTTCTCAAAATAAAATCAATAGCTGACCGCTGAATGCTGAGTGCTGAATGCTTAAACTTTTTGCAGTTTTAGGAACTAAAAAGCCAGCATTTTTTCGGGTAAAAAAAGGCACTTAATTCTTGACATTTTCAAAGTTACAGCTATTTATAATTAAATCAGGACTTACGCATGAGGAACGAAATTTCAAGGTTTGAGGTTGCTATCCTGACGGACTGCGACCCATTCATGTCGCGGAGCGAAACTCTGTCGCTGGCGCAGCGCCAGCGCAGCGCTTTTCATGTCGCGTAGCGTTTTATGTCGGCTCAAGCGCCGAAAACGCAATAACGGCAATACCTTATTTTGCGTAAGTCCTATAAATGTTGATAACTAGCGGGCATTTTGCCCGCGTAGATGTACATCGCGCCTGGTAGAATCCGCTGTGTTTCGCTACCTACTTAACAACATTAGCGATCGCTTTTGCTAAAATATTTATACCCTCTGTTACTTCAGTCTCATTAACTATCAGTGGAGGCACAAACCGCAAAACCTTTGGACCTGCTGGCACGATTAATAAACCTTCATTCATAGCAGCTTTAACTAGCTCGATAGAAGTCAACTCGATATCTGCATTTAACTGCATACCATTAATCAAACCCCAACCGCGAACTTCCGTAAACAAATTAGGATACTTAGTTGCAATAGCATTTAATCCTACCCGCAACTGTTCCCCCCGCTGCTGTACATTTGTCAATAAATTTTCCTGTTCCAAAGTTTGACAAACCGCCAACGCTACCGCGCAAGCAAAAGGGTTGCCACCAAAAGTGCTAGCATGACTTCCTGGCGCAAACACATCACAGTCAGATTTACATAACATTGCACCAATGGGGATACCGCCACCTAACCCCTTTGCAGAAGTGAAAATATCTGGTTCAATGCCCAGATTTTCATATCCCCAAAGTTTGCCACTACGTCCCATTCCTACTTGTACTTCATCCAATATTAAAAGAATACCTTTCTCATTACAAATTTCCCTAATTCTTTGGAAATAAGCTACATCACCAGGACGGACACCCCCTTCTCCCTGAAGGGGTTCCAGCATAATAGCTGCAACCTGTCGTTCATCTTTATCTAAGAGAGCGATCGCTTTTTCTATAGCAGCAATATCATTGTAGGGAACATAATAAAATCCTGGCATCAACGGACTAAAACCTTTATGATATTTCGGTTGTCCAGTGGCAGTAATAGTTGCCAAAGTACGTCCATGAAAACTAGCATGAGCAGTCAAAATTGTAGGATTTTCTATATTTAACTTTTCATGGGCATATTTCCTGGCAAGTTTGATTGCTGCTTCATTCGCTTCTGCTCCAGAATTACAGAAAAATGCCTTGTCAGCACAAGAATGTTCTACTAACCATTGTGCTAATTCTCCCTGAGCTGGAATATAGTATAAATTAGACACATGATGCAGTCTTTGAATTTGCTCTGACACTGTTGCCATCATCACGGGATGAGCATGACCTAAGGTACAAGTAGCTATTCCGGCCACAAAATCTAAATATTCTTTGCCTTCAGTATCCCAAACCCGACAACCTTGACCCCGTTCGAGGGCAAGGGGGAAACGCCCGTAAGTGTTCATCACATAAGCGTTGAAATTCTCAGCACTAAATGTTGTGTATGTACCAATTGTTTCTAGAGACTGTTTAACTATTGTTTCTGGAGTCATAGATTATATCTTTCAGTTATGTTCGTAAAATTAAATGTCAATACTACCTTAATTTTAGGAGAGGATATAAATTTTTTCCGCTTTTTTTAATTTATCAGAACTTACGATAAAGAAACCCGGTTTCTAGGTTCCTCCGCCAAGAAACCGGGTTTCTAAGTTCTCCCGCCAAGAAACCCGACTTCTAAGTTCCCCCGCCAAGAAACCGGGTTTCTAGATTCGCCTGAATAATACGAATGATAAAAAAGTTGATTAAATAAATTTTCCCAACTTTCACTATTATGTAAAATACAAGAATATTTAGTATCCGCTCAATAAATTGGGGTAAGAAGAGAAAAAGTGCAGCTAGTATGGTAAAATATTACCCATGACGCCAAAAATATCATCATCAAAATTAGTGGCCACATTACTGCAATCAATTGACCCAGAA
>NZ_JAYKGW010000172.1:0-13374 GCF_035285525.1 Okeania sp.
TTTCAATATGGAAAACGAATTTAGAAATCCAACAAAATTTAACGAATGAGGAGAAAGAATTAATTATGAATTTATCACCAGCTTATTTGAAATGGCGTGAAGATGTTAGGCAAGAAGGACGAATAGAAGGACGAATAGAAGGTCGTCAAGAAGGACGACAAGAAGGACAAAAAGTTGTACTGGAAAGCTTGTTGAAAACTAGGTTTGGCGACCTTGACCAAAAGCTATTAGAAGTTGTGGAAACTTTATTAAATTTATCTACTGATAAATATGCTCAAATACTAATTCAATTACTTAATCTATCACGGGAGGAACTTTTAGATTTAATCAAAAATAAATCCTCAAAATAGGAAAAAATTGAGTCTGAATTAATATTATCCTTCTTTATTTAAGAAGAAGAGTTTTCTTTATATGCAAGCATTCAACTATTAGTTGAATGCTTACCTTTATATTTGCCTACTGATAACTGAAATGACACTATCATCTATTATTAAACTACTAGGGCGATCGCCTCTCACAACTGAACTCTTAAACCAACTCCAAAAACACGAATGTTTACAACTAAACGGCGCTCCCCGTTTACCTAAAGGTTTAGTCGCATCTACCCTCGCCCAACAACAAGAGCAAAATTTACTCATTGTCACTGCAACATTAGAAGAAGCAGGACGTTGGGCTGCACAGTTAGAAGCTATGGGATGGCCGACAGTTCACTTTTACCCGACTTCAGAAGCATCCCCTTATGAACCTTCCTACTCAGAAGAAATGATCTGGGGACAAATGCAGGTTTTGGCAGACTTAGTTACTCTAGAAAATGCAACCAACAACGGTAATAATAAAGCCAAAATAGCAGTCGTGGCAACAGAGCGATCGCTCCAACCCCACCTACCTACAGTCAAAAAATTTCAACCCTACTGCTTAACCCTCTACTCTGGTATTACCATTAACTCCAAAACCTTCGATGAAAAACTTGCTCAGATGGGATACGAACGAGTACCCTTAGTCGAAACCGAGGGGCAGTGGAGTCGCCGGGGGGATATTATAGATGTATTTCCCGTCGCCTCAGAATTACCAGTACGTCTAGAATTTTTTGGCGACGAACTGGAAAAAATTAGAGAATTTGACCCTTCTACTCAACGTTCCCTTGACAAAATTTCCCAAATAGTGTTAACACCTAGAGATTTTAGTCAGTGGGGATTAGGAAATTTAGAGTCTGGCACTGACTCAATATTTGCTTCCCTGTTAGACTACCTGCCAGAAAATACTCTCATTGCCATCGACGAACCAGAACAATGTGTTGCTCATGGCGATCGCTGGTTTGAACTGGTAGAAGAAAATTGGCAACAACTCAACACTGCCACAAAATCACCAAAAATTCATCGTACCTTTGCCGACTCCCTCGCAGAAGTCGAATTTTTTCCCAGACTATATTTATCAGAACTCGTCAAAGAAACCAAGAGCGGTATTACCGCCTCGGTTCCCTACACTCTCAACCTTGCCAGTCGTCCTTTACCAGTGATGCCACACCAATACGCAAAACTGGCAGAAAACTTGCGTCAAGAAAGGGAACGCAAACATTCCATTTTCCTCATTTCTGCTCAACCATCGCGTTCCGTCTCTCTCCTTCAGGAACACGACTGTCCGGCTCAGTTTATTCCCAACTCCCGCGACTACCCTGCTATTGACAGACTGCAAACCCAATATACTCCTGTTGCTCTCAAATATAGCGGTTTAGCAGAATTAGAAGGATTTATTTTGCCTACATTCCGGTTAACTGTCATCACTGACAGAGAATTTTACGGACAACACACTCTCGCTACTCCCACCTATATTCGCAAACGCCGTCAAGCTGCTTCCAAACAAGTAGAACCCAATAAACTGCGACCAGGAGATTATGTAGTTCATCGCCAACATGGTATCGGCAAGTTCGTGAAATTAGAAAGTTTGACTATAAACAACGAAACTCGCGACTATTTAGCAATCCAATATGCTGATGGTTTGCTTAGAGTTGCTGCCGATCAACTTGGTTCGTTGTCGAGGTTGAGAAGTACGGATAAGAAAAAACCGCAACTCAACAAACTGACTGGCAAAACTTGGGAAACTACGAAAAATAAAGTCCGCAAGTCAATCAAAAAATTAGCCGTTGATTTACTAAAACTCTATGCTCAACGTTCTAAACAAACAGGTTACAGTTTTCCTCCCGATACCCCGTGGCAAGAAGAAATGGAAGATTCGTTTCCCTATCAACCGACCCCCGATCAGTTGAAAGCAACCCAAGATGTGAAAAGGGATATGGAAAGTGAGCGAGCAATGGATCGTTTGGTTTGCGGTGACGTTGGTTTCGGTAAAACTGAAGTTGCCATTCGAGCAATTTTTAAAGCTGTTACTGCCGAAAAACAGGTAGCATTTTTGGCACCGACAACAGTTTTAACTCAACAACATTATCACACTTTGAAAGAACGTTTTGCTCCGTATCCCATAGAAATAGGTTTACTCAACCGCTTTCGTACTGGTAGCGAAAAGAAAGAACTTCAACGCAGGTTGGCAACTGGGGAATTAGATATTATTGTCGGTACTCACTCAATTTTAAGTAAAACGATCCAGTTTCGGGAGTTGGGGTTGTTGGTGGTAGATGAGGAACAACGGTTTGGGGTTAACCAGAAGGAAAAAATTAAGGCGCTGAAAGCTCAAGTGGATGTGCTAACATTGACGGCAACACCAATTCCGCGAACATTATATATGGCGCTTTCGGGGATTCGGGAAATGAGTTTGATTACAACTCCACCTCCTTTGCGTCGTCCGATTCAAACTCACCTTGCACCTTACGATCTGGAAACTGCTCGCACTGCTATCAGACAAGAATTAGACCGTGGAGGTCAGATATTTTATGTGGTGCCACGCATTGAAGGTATTGAAGAATTAGCTGGAAAATTACGAGAAATGATTCCTGGAGCTAGAATTAATATCGGTCACGGACAAATGGATGCGGCAGAGTTGGAGTCAATTATGCTAACGTTTAGTGCTGGGGAAGCTGATATTTTAGTTTGTACTACAATTATTGAATCTGGTTTGGATATTCCTCGTGTTAACACGATAATTATAGAAGATGCTCAAAAGTTTGGTTTGTCTCAGTTGTATCAGTTGCGAGGAAGGGTAGGACGTGCGGGAGTGCAAGCTCATGCGTGGTTGTTTTATCCGACTACTGCTTCCGGTAATGCAGCGCTGACAGATGAGGCGCAAAAACGGTTGCGAGCAATTCAGGAGTTTACTCAGTTGGGTTCGGGGTATCAGTTGGCAATGCGAGATTTGGAGATTCGGGGAGCGGGAGATATTTTGGGAGCGGAACAGTCTGGACAGGTTAATACTATTGGATTTGATTTGTATACAGAAATGTTGGAGGAGGCGATTCGGGAAATTAAAGGTCAAGAAATCCCTCAAGTTGATGATACGCAAATTGATTTGAGTTTGACTGCGTTTATTCCGGCAGATTATATTCCAGATTTAGATCAAAAAATGGGTGCTTATCGCGCCGTTGCTACTGCTAATAGTCGGGAAGAATTGAATCAAATAGAGGTTGATTGGAGCGATCGCTATGGTGCTATTCCAAAAGTTGGTTTACAGTTATTAAGGATGATGGAATTAAAACAAATTGCCAAAAAAATGGGCTTTTCTCGGATTAAAGTAGAGGGCAAACAACACGTTGTTTTAGAAACACCAATGGAGGAACCTGCATGGAATTTATTGAAGGAGAAATTACCTGGTCATTTAAAGTCTCGTTTTGTGTTTAGTAAGGGTAGAGTTACGGTTAGAGGTTTAGGTGTTTTAAGTGCAGATAAACAGTTGGAAAGTTTGATAGATTGGTTGGGTAAAATGGAAGGAGCTTTAGTAATGGATAATTAGTAACTTTAGTTTAGCAGACACGGATTTGGCCACGGATACACGGATTGATGCACAGATTATTAATTATTAATTATTAATGATGGATAATTAGTAAATTTAGTTTAGTAGTGAACTATTTCAGTATCCCATAACCCCATTTTCTAATGTACCATTTAAAATGAAACAGTCTATTACTGAATTATTTATTATCAATTATTAATTATCCATTAGATTATGCCATTTAGTAATTACAAAAATATTGATACAGTTGCCCAAGAATTTCAAATTCAATATGTTTATGCAAATTTTGTCAATGAAATTAAATTTTCCGTAAATCAGAATTTTATAGAGGAGTTAGATTTTACAATTTCTAATTTATCTGTATATACTTCAGAATATGCTATTTGTGAAAGTTTAATTTTTCCAATCTTAAAAGAAGTCTGGAAACTTTATTATGACAAATTAATGCTTTGGAGTCATAGGACTTTAACTTATGATGAAAAACTATCAGGACAACCAGATTATATTGTCGCTCAACTCAGTCCTTTAGGTAGAATGATTTTTGGTAAACCCTATTTTTTATTAGTTGAAGCAAAGCTAGATAATTTTAACGAAGGATGGGGTCAATGTTTGGCTGAGTTATTAGCAGTACAGAAAATTAATAATGATTTAGAACAAACAATTTTTGGTATTGTTTCTAACGGTAAATTTTGGGAATTTGGAAAATTGAAAGGAGATATTTTTACCAGAAATATTGCCAGCTATAATATTGAAGATTTAGAGAAATTATTTGCTGTGGTAAATTATGTATTTCAGCAATGTTTATTGCAGTTAGATAATAGTTAAAAAAATTATAATATTTAGTATTTTATGGTGAGCGATCGCTATAATTTAAGCATTAACTGGGAAACAGTGCGCAAATAGCAATAAAAATATAGCATTTCCCAAGAAGGGTGAGGTACAGATATTAATAATTAAGTTTGATTAGTGCGAGCATCTTGCTCGCGCAGGTGTACCTCACGCTTAGTGAAATCTGCTATAAATAAAATAATTATTTACTTAACTTATACCACATTTTTAACCAGATAATTGAAGCACAATAACATTAATAATTAGAGATAGTTTTTATTATCAATTATCAATTATCCATTAAATTAATTATGCCATTTAGTAATTATAAAAGTATTGCAGCAGTTGCCAAAGACTTTGAAATTAAGTATATTTTATCAGATTTTATCAACGAACTTGAATTTGCTGTACCTCAGAATTTTCGAGCAGAACTAGAATTATTATTCACAGATGGTGTTGTTGATAATTCAGAAGGTGCTATTTGTGAAAATCTGATTTATCCAGTTTTAAAAGAAGTCTGGAAAATGTATAGAAAAAAATTAACTCTTTGGAGTCATCAGACATTAACTTACGATGAAAATCTATCTGGTCAACCAGATTATATAGTGGCAAAACGTCATCCTTTAACTACAGTTATTTTTGACAAACCATATTTTTTAGTAGTCGAAGCAAAGCAAGATCAATTTAATGAAGGATGGGGTCAATGTTTAGCTGAATTAGTCGCAGTACAGAAAATTAACCATGATTTAGAACAAATAATTTTTGGGATTGTTTCTAACGGTCAAACTTGGCAGTTTGGGAAATTAAAAGGAGATATTTTTACAAGAAATATTATCAGTTATAATATTGGAGATTTAGATAGATTATTTGCTGTCGTAAATTATGTATTTCAAGAATGTTTATTGCAGTTAGATAAGAGTGAATAAAATCTCGAAAATCTAGTTTTTATAGCGAGGGATTAATTATTAATTATTCATTATCATAGGTCAATGCTATTTAAGTTATCAGTTCAATAGACATCCTTCGTAACGCACCGAAAATTAACATTGTACATGGTGCGTTACATTTCATTAACGCATCCTACAAAAGTCTTTAACTTTTAACTCCAACAATTGGATAATCGGTTATAATAAATGTTCTTAACTTACTGGTAAAAATGTAAAAATATTAGACTCTCTTCAAACATTATCTGGAGAGAATATTTTACCAGGATTTATACTTAGATATGACAATAATTTTGTAGTTAACTCTGAGGAATAAATAACCAAAATGACAAATTTGACTATCGAGCTTAACTCAGTAATTGACATGACAGAAGAACAATTTTTTCAACTCTGTCAAAAAAACCCGGATTTAAGATTTGAAAGAAATGCTAAAGGAGATTTAATTATTATGTCGCCGACGGGAGGAGAAACTGGAAGTTATAACGCTGGATTAACTTCTAAAATTTGGATTTGGAATGACCAAAGAAAGCTAGGTATAGTTTTCGACTCATCCACAGGTTTTCAACTCCCTAATGGTGCCAATCTTTCTCCTGATGCTTCCTGGATATCTATAGAAAAATGGAATAATTTAACTCCCGAAAAAAGAACTAAATTCTTACCTCTTTGCCCTGATTTTTTAATAGAATTAATGTCACCTTCCGATAGCTTACCTAAAACTAGAGAAAAAATGAAAGAATACCTGGAAAATGGAATGCATTTGGGTTGGTTAATTAATCCTAAAAATCAGCAAGTAGAAATTTATCGTGCTGGTAAAGATGTGGAAATATTAGACTCTCCGGAAATATTATCTGGTGAAGATGTTTTGCCTGGATTTATATTAGATATGACAACAATTTGGTAGTTAAAGAGGAGTAAACTGTAGGGACGTTCCATGAAACGTCCTTTAACCAGACTTCCAGAAAGCAAGATAGCAATGGTTTAAATTGTAGTCTACCAAAATGATCGTGTTTTCCTTGCTTGACGCTTGGTTTTCCTTTCTGTCAGTTTAACTCGAACTGCTTCATATCCTGGA
Organism: Okeania sp.; assembly: GCF_035285525.1. Taxonomy (GTDB): domain Bacteria; phylum Cyanobacteriota; class Cyanobacteriia; order Cyanobacteriales; family Microcoleaceae; genus Trichodesmium. The sequence continues at coordinate 6,742 of NZ_JAYKGW010000172.1, forward strand.
CGGGGAGGACTGGCAGCAATTTTTGCCAAGCGATCGCGATTCTGTTCTTCCCAATAGGCTCGAATTTCTGCTGCCATCCTCAAAACTTCCTGATACTCTGCTTCAACTTCTACTTGATGGTTTTTTATATAAGAAAGAACACCATGGAGTTCCTCTTCAGTAAGATCGAAAGCATCGCGAATGTACTTGGGTGGATACTCAGCTTTGAGATAATCCATAATGTCATAGAGAGTAATCCGAGTACCTGAAATCGTTAGACCTCTTTCAGTACGGATAATAATTGCTTCTTTGTGAGATTGGTTTATCATATTTTTTGTTGGCGTGAAAAATTTCAGCAGTCTTGTTTCCATTGTAGTTTATATTTTGTTACAAGGAAACTGGCACTATATAGAGAATGTTAAAAGGTAAAATTATTTATATAAAAAAGTATATATAGAGTAAATCTCCACAAAATATAACTATATGTAGAGTTAAAGCTGTAAATTTTCTACTTTTTTGTTGATAAATTGCATACTATTGCCTGTAGAAAATAATTTGTGAATGCAATAGTATGCAGTCATGAAAAAATCTATTAATCAAGCTTTTGGCAGAGTGCTTGCTGCATACAGACAACTGGAAGGTTTATCCCAGGAAGATTTTGAAGGTGCTGCTCATCGTACTTATGTTAGTGACTTAGAAAGGGGGTTAAAAAGTCCTACGTTAGAAGTGGTTTCAAAACTTGCTGAACGCCTAAATATTCATCCAACTGAGCTTATTTCTCAAACTTTTGCTTTGTTAGAAACAGATAAGATGCGATCGCCTCAATCTGTAATTAAGTACATCCTTAATAATTCTACTAATACAGACTTTACTTACACTAATAAAGGAGAAAAATTCACGTCTAAAGAAGTATAAAAAGCAGCAATATTGACAAACACAACGGTAATTACTTTGGCAATAATATTTAAACAAGTTGTTGGTATTAGTTTGTTTGAAGTAATAGATAAAAAGCAAACTGGAGCATTCATCGGAGCAATTTTTGTCTCAAATTTTGCCAATATTTCCTCACATTTAGTACTTAACCCATCTCAAACTGGTTATCCAGATTTAATCCCAAAAGAATATCTAAATAACTCATCCGCAATTAATTGGGATCAATTTCCTCATGGAGGAGTAGAAGTTAAAACATCTTGTGGAAGCTTGAAAACAGGAGTAACCAGTAATTTACCAGTAGGTAATTCTAGAATATCTTTTCTAACAGGTTTAGATTGGAAAGGACATCATCAATATATTAATAATTTACTAGCTTTATTCTGGGATTATTTTGAGGGAATACCAACAATTATGTCGGCTTTTTATTCTAATAAACTTGTACCAAATGACTTTTCAAATACAATTCCCAAAGCAGGAGGAGGAAGAACAACAAGTGTTTGTGTTACTAAAAAAACTGCTAGAGATAAATTGATGAATAATTGGGTTTTATTCTCTGATTTACCAGATTATATTCAGTTCTTTAAAAAGTTAGGAATTAACTACTAAAAATTACTTAAAGAAAATAGTTCAAGCTGCAAAGGATTTTCTTTTGGGGTTGTATTAATATTTTTTTTCAGTAATATTAATTAAGTGTTGACCGAGCAAATACATAAATTTGGGTGGGATACTTTCACCGATTGATTCTCTGATTAAACTATCTGATGCTTGCTTAATTTTTTTGTTTTTCCAAATCAAAGGACCCCATTTATAATTAAAATCTGAAATAGTATGTAATTTACAAGCTTCAGCTAAAGAAAGTACGCGATTTTGTGTGGGATGAATATTACGATCTGAGCAAGGAAAACTTAAGTTTTTTGTTAGTGTAGGAGCTGGAATATCCCAGCTCATTCTTTTGTAAGCACTGGTAAAACCTCGCATGATTCTCAATTTTCCATCTTTAGTTTTAGTAAATGGTCGTGGTAATAAATCGCCACATTTAATGCAGTATAAAGGAGTATTATTATTGGCTCGATTAATACCTGAAGAATCACGAGAAGCTTTATGTGTGGGATTATTTTTAAATCCACATTTTGGATTAATACATTGATTATTAAATGCTGAATTTCCTTCAGGAGTGTGACTAATCCATTGATATTTTTCAGGAGTTAATATAGGTACATAGTGAAGTGGTAAATTAGGATGTTTTGCGGTTTCTGAATTTTTGCCATCTAAAATAGGAAAGTCACCTATCGTATCCTTAACTGTAATCCATTTAGGAAGTGAATTTTTTCCTAGTTGATGATGAGTTTCTGGAGGAATTAAAGAACCACCAGACTGTAAATATTTTTTAGCAATTGGTAGTTTGGAATAAACTGTAATTAATCTTTTTCTACATTGTGGAATACCATAATCAGCAAATTCAACAACTTTTGATTCACCGATATATTCCGAACCTAAATATTCAGAAATTAAGTCTAAAATAGGTCTTAATTTTCCATTTTCATCTTCTATAACTGTATTAGACATTCGTGAAACATTTTCAAAAATAATCCATTTTGGTTTTAATGCTACCGCGATACGAAGAGCAGGTAATATAAGTCTATTTCGTGGGTCTAATTTTGGGCGGAGACCTTTTCTAACATTTAATAAAAGAGTTCCTAGTCCATTTTGTGACATTCCTTGACAAGGTGGTGTTGCAATTATAGCAAATAGTTCTTGATTGCCAATTATTTTGTGAACTGTATTCATAATTTCTTCTTCTTTATTTAAAATATCTTCATTTATTACGGTAGAATTAGGAAAGTTAGTTTTGATTAAATTAGCTCGTTCTGTAATAAGTTCATTATGTAATAAGAATTGAACGCCTGCTGTTTCAAATGCTTTATCGCCAATGCCCGAACCTGCAAATAAACTGACTGCTAATTTAGTTTCAAAAGAAGAAGGAAACATAGGATAAGATTGAGTAAAATTGAGTAAAGAAAATAGTAGAAATTTAATTATACATTATTGGTGAGCGATCGCTCTACCAGCATTAAAAAAATCTACAAATTTTATATTTTTCAAGACTACTAAACTATTCTTACATCTGTGGGTATTTATCAAAAAGGTTATTTGGTAGAATACTCTTACTCAAAGTCAATATATCCATGAAGCTATTATGGCAAAGCCAAATAAAGGACCTCAGTTTGTCAAATATTTTGCACCTGTAATTTCAGCATTAAAAGAATTAGGAAATTCAGGTACTCCCTCAGAAGTTAAAGATTTAATTGCTATAAATTTACAAATATCTGATAATATTCTTGATGAACAATTACCCAGTGGAACATCATCTAGATTTGATAATCAAGTTGCATGGGCAAGATTTTATTTAGTTAAAGCTGGATATATTGATTCATCAAAAAGAGGGATTTGGAAATTAACAGAAGCTGGAATTAATTCAGAAATTACATCTAAAAAAGCTCTGGAAATCTTTCAAAAACTTCAACAAGCTTTTCGTCAAGAGAGTATAAATAATCAGATTAATAAAGAGCTAGAAACAGATGAAGATAATGTTGCAGCTCCCGACTCAAACGAAAATAGTTTCAGAAACTATCGCCAAGAACTATTAGAAACTATTAGAAATCTTTCACCTAGTGGCTTTGAACATCTCTGTCAAAGACTATTACGAGAATCTGGGTTTCAACAAGTAGAAATTACAGGTAGAAGTGGAGACGGTGGTATTGATGGCAAAGGAATATTACGGATTAATTTATTAATAAGTATTCCTGTATTATTTCAGTGTAAACGTTATATTGGTTCAGTAGGAGCGCCAGAAATTCGTGATTTTCGTGGGGCAATAATGGGAAGAGCAGATAAAGGTATATTTATTACAACTGGAACATTTACCAGTGAAGCTCGTAGAGAAGCTGTTAGAGATGGAGTTCCGCCCATAGAATTAGTAGATGCTAGTAAATTAATTCTAATGTTTGAACAGTTAGAACTTGGTTTAATACCCAAAACTGTTGATGAGATTGATAAAAGGTTTTTTAAGGAGTTTAGTTAATAATAAATAACATCAAGAAAGGGTTTGGATACCAAACCCCTACAAAGTCGCAATTTATCGACAGATACCGAAAAATAAGCCAAAGATTACTCTTGAATTTTAACCTTTAACTTTTAACTCCCACAAGTCTATATTGCACTTCCAAATAAACTAATAAAGCATTAATATCTGCCGGATTTACTCCCCCTATTCTTGACGCTTGCCCAATAGTTAATGGCTGAACTTTTGACAATTTTTCCCGCGCTTCCATCGACAATGTATCAATAGCAAAATAATCTAAATTAGCAGGCAATTTCCGATTCTCTTGCCGACTAATTTGGTCGATTTGATTTTGTTGTCTTTGCAAATAACCGGAATATTTAATATCAATTTCGGCTCCTTCTTTTTCCACTAATTTTAAATCTAAATTCCCCAAATTATACTTTTCTAAATCTACATAATGGAAACCTGGTCGGCGCAATAAATCTGCTAAACTAATTGAACCTTTAATTCTTGTCTTAGTATCGGCAACAATATTAATAGCTACCTCTTCTAATTCTTTAATTCGAGTTGAATTTAACCGAGTTTTTTCTGCATTAATATTAGCTTGCTTCTTCTCAAATAACTCCCAGCGACGGTCATCTATTAAACCAATTTCTCGACCCAAAGGTGTTAGTCTTTGGTCAGCATTATCAGACCGTAAAATCAAACGATATTCCGAACGACTCGTCAACATTCGATAGGGTTCGCGCAAATCTTTAGTACATAGATCGTCCATCAAAGTACCAATATAACTTTGTTCTCTGGGAAAGATAATCATCTCCTTATTCTTAACAAAATTAACGGCATTTATTCCCGCTACCAAACCTTGAGCTGCTGCCTCCTCATATCCAGTCGTACCATTAATTTGACCAGCACAAAATAACCCCTCAATTTTCTTAGTCATCAACGTCGGATAACATTGAGTCGCTGGCAAAAAATCATATTCCACAGCATAAGCAGGCCGCAACATCACACAACTTTCTAAACCAGGCAAACTGCGCAACATTTGTAATTGCAATTTTTCTGGTAAACCAGTCGAAAACCCCTGAATATAAAGTTCTGGAATATCACGCCCTTCCGGTTCAATAAATATTTGATGACTACTTTTATCAGCAAACCGGACAATTTTATCCTCAATACTCGGACAATAACGGGGACCTTTCGCATCCACCCACCCACCGTAAACAGGAGACAAATGCAAGTTATCGCGAATTAATTTGTGAGTTTCGGGAGTAGTGCGCGTGAGATGACAACACATCTGTTCCCGTTCCACCCAAACTTCCGGATCGAAACTAAACCAACGCACTTTTTCATCCCCCGGTTGCGGTTCCAGATCGGTGTAGTCAATGGAACGTTTATCAACTCTAGCAGGAGTACCCGTTTTCAGGCGTCCGGTCTCAAAACCAAGATTATTCAGAGTTTCAGTCAAACCGATAGCAGGAAATTCTCCGGCGCGACCTGCTGGCATAGATTTATTGCCTACCCAAATAACGCCACCGAGGAAAGTTCCGGTAGTGAGAATGACAGCTTTACATTTGAAGGCAACACCGAAGTAGGTTTCTACTCCAATAATTTCATCGTTGTCTCCCAAAACCAAGTCTGTAACCATACTTTCCCGGACTCGGAGGTTGTCTTGGTTTTCGACAATGTTACGCATAATGTTAGCGTATTCCCGTTTATCAGTTTGAGCGCGTAACGCCCAAACAGCAGGTCCGCGAGAAGAGTTGAGAATCCGTTTTTGCAGATAAGTGCGGTCTGCCATTTTGCCTATTTCTCCACCCAAAGCATCGACTTCGTGGGTAAGTTGAGATTTTGCAGGTCCCCCAACAGCGGGGTTGCATGGTTGCCAGGCAATTTTATCCAGGTTGAGAGTGAGTAGGAGGGTGTGGCAACCGAGGCGTGCGGAAGCAAGAGCAGCTTCGCAACCGGAGTGGCCAGCGCCTACTACGATGATGTCGTATTCGTCTTGGAAATCGAAATTTTTGGTCATTTTAGTTATCAGTTATACTAGGGAACAGGGAACAGGAAACAGGAAACAGGGAACAGAGAAGAGTGCCCGATATAAAAATTAAATGTTCCCAGTGCGATTTTTCGCGAACCGTGCATTTTGCTTGCTTCGTGGTGTACCTCACCAAAGTGGAACCCACTGTAACAGCGATCAGTACCAACTTCAGCAGTTGGAAGCTTAAACAAATGTTTGATAGCAATATTGAAACAGGACTTACGCAAAGGTACTATGTATAGAGTTGAAAAACTATTGTACAATAGTTTTAAGCGCTATATATAGCGTCTATGCGTAATTCCTAAAAATATATTGCCCAAAATCACTTGAGTTATTGTTTAAGTTTATAGTATAACATTTATCATTGGTAATATTTGATTTACAAAAAGGAGAATTATTCAGATAGTGAACCAACTTTTTTATGGTGATAATTTAGAGGTTTTACGCAGACATATTAAAGATGAATCTGTGGATTTATGTTATGTAGATCCGCCGTTTAATTCTAAGCGTAATTATAATCAAATTTATAATAATATTGGTGGGGAAGATAAGGCGCAAACACAAGCTTTTATTGATACTTGGACTTGGGATGATTTTGCTAATCAAGGTTTAGTAG